>JAAZAI010000396.1 GCA_012514445.1 Lentisphaerota bacterium | reverse complement strand
TCCCGGCGGAAAACGCCCGGGACGTCGTGCTCCCCCTGCGCGCCGCCACCGAACTCATGCGCTCGCTGTCCGACAGCGGACCGCTGACCATCACGATCAAGGACAAGCAGCTCATCTTCGAATTCGGCGAAATCTTCTTCGCCTGCAAGGTGCTCTCGGGCATCTACCCCAACTACAAGCAGGACGTCTTCGACCGCTGCAACAACGTCATCTCCGTCAACCGCGAGGAGCTCCTCGCGGTCCTCCGCCGCATCAACGCCTCGACGACCAACGCGACCAACGCGATGCGCCTGACGTTCGAGAACAACATCCTCACCATCGCCGTGAGCTCCCCCGAGATCGGGGAAGCCACGGACACCGTCGCCATCAAGTACTCCGGCGAGCCCATCAGCGTGATCTTCAATCCCGAATTCATGATGGACCCCCTGAAGAACCTCAGCAGCGACGAGGTGCAGATCGAGCTGAACAATTCGGCAAGCCCCGGACTGATCAAGAGCGACATCCCGTTCCTCTACGTGATCATGCCCCTGAGGGTTTGATCGAGCCCAAGGGAACCGGATCCACAACATGATTGCACCGAAGCGAACCCGCTCGAGCGAAATGGCCGAGCTCATGGGCGAGATCGACGTCCAGATGACCACGATGCGCCGGGGATTCGATCCCGGCGAAAAGATCGCCGGCACCGTCCTCTCCGTGGGCGCCGAGATGATCGTCGTGGACATCAATTCAAAGATGCAGGGACTCATCGAACGCACGCAGTGGAAGGAGGGTGAGCTGCTCCCGGCCGAGGGCGACGTCATCGACGTCTTCTTCGTCGAAGTCCGCGACGGCGCCGCGCGCCTGTCGCTCGGCGGCTCGGGCTCGGTCGTCGACCAGTCCATCCTGCAGGCGTATCAGACGCGGCTTCCGCTTGAAGGCAAGATCGAGAAGGAGATCAACGGCGGCTACGAAGTCCATCTGGGCGGTCAGCGCGCCTTCTGCCCCTTCTCCCAGGTGGGCCTGCATCGGAGGGCCGAGACCGAGGAGACGCCGATCGGCAAGACGCTCGCCTTCCTCGTCATCGAATACGACCCCGAGGAGCACACGCTCGTCGTCAGCCACCGCGCCCTGCTGGAGCGGGAGCGCGCCGAGAAGCGCGAGGCTCTCAAGGCCGAGCTCCGCGAAGGGGACGTCCGCGAGGGCGTCGTCACCAACATCATGCCGTTCGGCGTCTTCGTTGACATCGGGGGAATCGAGGGGCTCATCCCCCTGCGCGAGATTTCGTGGGACCGCACGGTCAAGCCGGAAGACGTCGTCCACCAAGGCCAGAAGGTCCGCGTGGCGATCCAGGCCCTCAACTGGGAGGAAAACCGCTTCTCCTTCAGCCTGCGCGACACGGTGGCGGATCCCTGGGTCGATTTCGCGGGGTCTCTCGGCCCCGGCAGCTACGTCACCGGCAAGGTCGTCAAGCTCATGCCGTTCGGCGCGTTCGTCTCCCTCGCCCCCGGCGTGGAGGGCCTCGTGCCCATCTCCCGGCTCGGCGCCGGCCGCCGCATCGGGCATCCGCGCGAATGCGTGACCGAAGGGGACGAGCTCGATCTGCAGGTCGAGACGATCGACTACGACACGAAGAAGATGTCGCTCAAGGTCGTCGACAAGCGCGTGCGCGACATGCAGCCCGGCACGATCGCCATCGCCGCCCATCTGAAGGGGCTGGTCGAGGGCGTCCGCGATTTCGGCGTGTTCGTCCGCCTCTCCGAGGACAAGACGGGCCTGCTCCACATCGGCGAATGCGACATCGAGAAGGGCGGCAATCCCGCGGCGAAGCTCGAGGCCAAGTATCCGATCGGAAGCATGGTGGACGTGGTCGTCAAGGCCATGGACGGCGACCGCATCTCCCTGACGCTCCCCGCCAAGGCCTCCGCGTCCGGCGAGGGCGGGGATGACGTCGCGGCCTTGATGAGGGCCGCCAGCGAGAACGCCCAGGGCGCCTCGATCTCTTCGCTCGGCAGCATGCTCGACGAGCTTTTCAAGAACTGACGTCGCCTTTCCGCATTCTGCTCAAAATTCTCCGGCATGATCAAATACGCGATTCACGTTTTCGTCGCCACCGCCATCCTCTCCGCCGTCGTGTGGTTTGGACTGCCTCTGCTGAAGGCGAGCCAGCCCGAGCACTACGCGAAGATCGCTGGCTTTTTCACCGGTGGCGTGGAGCAGGGGGCGGTGGCCAACGGCATCGCCGCGGCCACGACTCGCCTGGCCGAGACGGCGAAAAGCGCCGGCACCGAGTTCGTCGACACGGCGGAGCGGGGAATCGCCAAGGTCTCCGGCGCCTCGGCGGGCGATTCCGATTCCGAGGCGTCTTCTGATTCTGGTGATGCCTCCGATCTCTCGGACAACGGGGAGAGAGCCGAAATCGCGGAACCTCCGAAATCCGACGACGTTCCTGCCGTCGCGGCCACGAACACGACCGTCGAGGCGCCGCAGGCCGATGTCGTGGCCGAGCCGCCCGATCCCGGCGCCGCGCTCAACGCGGATCCCGGATATGCCTGGGGGATCGTGGTGACCAATTCGTTCTTCTACGACGCGCAGATGAACCGCGTCGGCATCATGGCCGGCGGGACAGTCGTCGCCCGGAAGAGTTCGCGCCTTCTGCCGGACGGGAACGTGGCCGAGTGCTGTTATCTCAAGGAGGATCGTCTCTGGGTGTACGAACCGGTTCATTTGTACGAGGCGGATCTCGTCCTGTTTGAGATGCCCTACGAGCAGGCCGACCGCGCGTCGCGCGATCTGCTGGTGGAGTACTGCCGGCTCTACGGCCGCTACGAAGCCGCGAAGGCCAAGCTCTACAAGGACGTGCTGCTGCGCAATCCGCATCTCGCCGCGCATCAGGAGACGGCGAAGGCGTATCGGGAGTTTTCGCTTCGGGCCAAGGCGATCCACGAGGAGCACCAGACCGCGACGGGCGCCCGACGAAATTCGCTTGATGACCAGCTCCGCAAGATGAAGGGCGAGGAAGGGGACTATAAACGCCGCTACGAGGCCGCCAAGACCCAGTACGACGCCTGGAAGCAGCAGAACGTCCTCGATCCGGCGGCGTCCGGCCGCCTCAAGACGGCGGAGATGCAGTCCATTGAAAACCGGATGAAAGCGCTGCGCCCCGACGTGCAGGCGATCGTGCCGGGGCTGTAGGCTTTGTATTCGGTCAGTCGGCGGGGTCGGGCAATCCACGGTCTTTGATTGACTCGACCGAATACCAGTCGCTAGCCGCTAGCCACTAGTCGCTAGTCCTGAGGGGGCGCGGGAAATTCCGTCACGCTCTCCCGACTGATCTTCCCGTCGCAGTTGTAGGGTCTTCACCCTGCCACTAGCGACTAGCCACTAGCGACTAGCGACTCGATCGGGCAGGCGGCGGGGCTGCCCCCCGGTCTGCTTGACGGGTCGTCCTTACGTCAACCCCGCCGATTGACCGATTACGTAGGCTTTCGAAATCTCCATTGACGGCGGCGGGGGGTGTTGCTAAGATACTTCCGCATTGGTTTTCCGAAGACGGAGCCGCCTGCCGCGGACCGGGGAAACCCTCAACCGCCTGTCAACATCAGGAAAGCGTGGCAACATGATCGTTTCGACTAAAATGCTTTTTGAACACGCGTACGGCAAGTACGCGGTCGGCGCCTACAACATCAACAACGCCGAGCAAATCATGGGGCTCTTCCGCGGCTGCATCGACAGCCAGGCCCCCTTCATCATCCAGATCTCCAAGGGCGCCCGCTCCTACACGGACAAGCGCCTGCTGGAGGCGATGATCCGCGCGGCGGACGAGATCTTCCCGAAGGCGATCTTCGCGGTTCATCTGGACCACGGCGACGAGGAGGCCTGCATGGACTGCATCGCGAGCGGCTTCTACAGCTCGGTGATGATCGACGCCTCTGCAAAGCCGTTCGACGAGAACATCGCCATCACGAAGCGCGTCGTCGACGCGGCGCACGCCAAGGGCATCTCGGTCGAAGCCGAGCTCGGCCAGCTCGGCGGCGTCGAGGAGCACGTCTCGGTCTCCGAGGCGGACGCCAAGCTGACCGATCCGAAGCAGGCGGTGGAGTTCGTGAAGCGCTCGGGCTGCGATTCGCTGGCCTGCGCGATCGGCACGAGCCATGGCGCGTACAAGTTCTCGGGCACCCAGGGCCTGCACTTCGAAGTCATCACGGAAATCGCCCGCGTGCTGCCCCGCTTCCCGATGGTCATGCACGGGTCCAGCTCGGTCCCGCAGGACGAGGTGCAGCGCATCAACGCCGCGGGCGGCAAGCTGCCCGGCGCCAAGGGCGTGTCCGAGGAGGACATCGCCAAGGCCGGCAAGATGGGCGTCACCAAGATCAACATCGACACGGACGGCCGCCTCGTCTGGTGCCGCGTGCACCGCGAGCACTTCATGCAGAACCCGGAGAACTTCGACCTCCGCCCGGTCGGCAAGATCTTCATGAACGAGTACGCGAAGTACATCGCCGGCAAGAACCAGATCCTCGGTTCCGCCGGCCAGCTCGAATCGGTTCGCGAGTACATCAAGAACGCCAAGGGCTGAACCCAACGATCCACGGCGACGCGGCCCGGGCCTTGACGGTCCGGGCCGGTCCATTCAAACGGAGAAGCAATCAATGTCCAAGAAAATCATGGTCGACGGCAACGAAGCCGCCGCGAAAGTAGCCTACAAGTGCAGCGAAGTCTGCGCGATCTACCCCATCACCCCGTCCTCCCCGATGGCGGAGTGGTGCGACGAGTGGTCCGCCCGCAAGGACAAGAATCTCTGGGGAAACATCCCCAACGTGATCGAGATGGAATCCGAAGGCGGCGCCGCGGGCACCCTGCACGGCGCGCTGACGACCGGCGCCCTCACGACGACGTTCACGGCCTCCCAGGGCCTGCTGCTGATGATTCCGAACATGTACAAGATCGCGGGCGAGCTCATCCCCACGGTCTTCCACGTCTCGGCGCGCGCGCTGGCCTGCCAGGGCCTCTCGATCTTCGGCGACCACACCGACGTCATGGCCTGCCGCCAGACCGGCTTCGCGATGCTCGCCGCCGGCAGCGTCCAGGAAGTGCTCGACATGGCGCTCATCGCGCATGCCGCCACGCTGGAGAGCCGCATCCCGTTCCTGCATTTCTTCGACGGCTT
>JAAZAI010000395.1 GCA_012514445.1 Lentisphaerota bacterium | reverse complement strand
GGCGGCGACGATGGTGACTCCCCATGCATGGCATACATCCTGCTTGAGAGAAAAACGCCTTATTTGGCACAGTCCAGATCCGGACGAGCCCCCGCGTCACGATGCCGCGGGCGGTGTTTTTTCTTGAACCACAAGTCGAGGAGAAAGCATGCTAACCGTAAGCAACTTGAAAAAGAACTTCGGTCCGCTGCAGGCCGTCAAAGGGATATCCTTCGAGGTCGCAAAAGGCGAAGTTCTGGGCTTTCTGGGGCCAAATGGCGCCGGGAAGTCCACCACGATGAGAATGATCACCGGCTTCATCCCGCCCACGTCCGGCACCGCCGTCGTCTGCGGCCACGACATCGGAGCCGCCCCCGTCGAAGCCAAGCGCTGCATCGGCTATCTGCCCGAGAACGCGCCCAGCTACAACACGATGACTGTGACAGAATTTCTCACGTTCATCGGGCGCGTGCGCGGCTTCACGGGCAAGGCGCTGGCCGAGAAAGTCGAGTCCGCCATCGCGAAAAGCCGCCTCGACAACGTCCGCCGCCAGACGATCGAGACGCTCTCGAAAGGCTACCGCCAGCGCACCTGCTTCGCCCAGGCCATCCTGCACGACCCGCAGGTGCTGATCATGGACGAACCCACGGACGGGCTCGACCCGAACCAGAAGTATGTCGTCCGCCAGATGATCAAGGAGATGGCGGCCGACAAGGCCATCATCGTCTCCACCCACATTCTCGAAGAAGTCGACGCCGTCTGCACCCGCGCGCTCGTCATCGCCGGCGGACGCATCGTCGCGAACGGGACGCCTGCGGAGCTGCGCGCGCAGGATCCGCAAGGGCGCCTCGACGTCGTCTTCCGCAACCTGACCCTGACGGAGGAGGTTTCAAACCATGGCTAACTGCACCACCCTCCGCGCCATCTTCCGGCGCGAGTTCAAAGTCTACTTCGATTCGCCGGTCGCCTACGTCTTCCTCGTGGCGTACTTGGCGCTGACGGGCTTCCTGACGTTCGCCGTCGCGATGTTCTACGAACAGCGCCAAGCGGATCTCTCGCTCTTCTTCCTCTGGCACCCGTGGGTGTACCTGCTGCTCGTGCCCGCCGCCACAATGGGCGCGTGGGCCGAGGAGCGGCGCAACGGCACGATTGAGCTGCTGCTCACACTGCCCGTCACCCTCACCGAAGCGCTCGTCGCGAAGTTCCTCGCCGCCTGGGCCTTCATCGCCATCGCGCTGGGGCTGACCTTCCCGATCGTGATCACCACGATCTGGCTGGGCGACCCCGACGCCGGCGCGATCGTCGCCGGCTACGCGGGCTCGTTGCTGCTGGCCGGCGCCTGCGTCGCCATCGGCATCTTCGCCTCCGCGCTTTCGCGCAGCCAGGTCGTCGGCTTCGTCACGTCCCTGGCCATTTGCTTCGCCCTGATGATTATCGGCTTCGATCCGTTCATCAACGCCGTGTCCAATTGGGGTGTCCCCGTCAAGCTCGTCGAGGCCCTCGCCTCGTGCAGCCTCGTCCAGCACTTCGATTCGATGCGCCGCGGCGTCATCGACCTCAAAGACGTCGCTTACTATGCCGGCGTGATGGTCTTCATGCTCGCCGCTGCGCACTTGGTGACCGACAGCCGCAAGGCCTCCTAGTCCCCTCAGAGAGGAGCATCAACCATGTCTGAAGAGAAAACCGTCTCCAATGTCAAGCCCTTCAAAAACCTCGGCGCCGGCGTCGTGGGGCTCGCCATCCTGCTGGTCGTCATTGGCGCCATCGTCGCCATCGCCGCGAACCTGCGCCTGCGCTTCGATCTCACCGAGCAGCGCCTCTTCACCCTTTCCAAGGGGTCGAAGCAGCTCCTCGGCAAGCTGGAGAACGACGTCACGCTGAAACTCTTCTTCAGCGACAGCGCCCGGGACATGCCCATGGGGCTCAAAACGTACGCTCGGCAGGTGCGCGACCTGCTCCGCGAATACGAGGTCGCCGGCAAAGGTCGTATCCGCCTCGAACAATACGATCCTAAGCCGGACTCCGACGCCGAGGAATGGGCGCAACGCTACGGCATCGAGCCGCAGCAGGCCAACCCGTTCGGCGCCCCGGTCTACTTCGGGCTCGTCGCCGTCTGCGGCGACCACGAGGCCGCCATCCCCGGCTTCAGCCCGCGGCTCGAGCAGTCGCTCGAATACGACATCACGCGCCTCGTGGCCCGGGTCGCCTGGCCCGAGAAGCCCGTCGTCGGCGTCCTCAGTTCCATGCCCGTCCTCGGCACCCCGCAGAATCCCATGCTGATGATGCAGCGCCGCCAACAGCAGGATCGCGGCTGGGCCGCGCTCCGCGAACTGCGCGCCGACTACACGCTGCGTGAAATCGCACCCGACGTCGAGTCCATCGACGCGGACGTCAAGACGCTCGTCGTCGTCCACCCGAAGTCCCTCTCCGAGAAGACGCTGCTCGCGCTCGACCAGTTCGTCCTGCGCGGCGGCCGCCTCGTCGCGCTCGTCGACCCGTTCAGCCTCGTCGACCTGCGCACCACGATGGAGCAGAACCCCATGGCCATGCAGATGGGCGGCGGCGCGGAGCCTTCCACGCTCGGTCCGCTCTTCGACGCCTGGGGCGTGGGATTCGACACGACGAAGGTCGTCGCGGACCTCGCCGCGGCGACGAAGCTCAACGACGGCCGCGGCGGCGTGGAGGAGAACCCCGCGTTCCTCTCCCTCGGCCCGGACAACCTCTCGCGCGCCGATCTCCTGACGTCGCCGCTCTCGCAGGTCATGCTGCCGTTCGCCGGCGCGCTCGAGGCGCGCAAGACCGAGGGCGTCGTGTTCACGCCGCTCATCACCACGTCGGAGGCCGACGCCTGCCTCGTGGACGCCGCCACCCTCCAGATGGGCTTCGACGGCCTCAAGCACCAGCTCGTGCCCGACGGCGTGAAGCGCGTGCTCGCCGCCCGTCTCCAGGGCACGTTCAAGACCGCCTTCCCCAACGGCATCGCCGACGACGGAACCAACGCCGTCCCGGACCGGCTCAAGTCCGGCGAAGGCGCCGTCGTCGTGTTCGCGGACGCGGACTTCCTCCACGACTCCTTCTGCGTACAGATGGTCAACACCTTCTTCGGGCAGATTCCGCAGCCGATCAACGAGAACCTGACGCTCTTCGGCGGCGCTGTCGAGCAACTCGCCGGACACACGGAGACCATCGGCATCCGCTCCCGCGGCAAATTCAACCGCCCCTTCACCAAGGTCGACGAACTGGAAGTCGCCGCGATGAAGCAGTGGCAGGCCGAGGAAGACCGCCTCGAAGCCGCGCTTCGCGACACCGAAAACCGTCTCGCCGAACTTCAGCGCCAGAAGAAAGGCTCCGAACGGCTGATCCTCTCGAAGGAACAGCAAGAGGAAATCGCACGCTTCCGCCAGACGCAGGCGCAAACACGTCGCCAGCTCAAGGACGTGCGCAAGAACCTCTATCGCGACATCGAAAGCCTCGGCCTGCGCCTCAAGGTCATCAACATCGCGCTCGTCCCCTGCGCCGTGGCCTGCTTCGGCCTCGTTCGCGGCATCCGACGGAAGCGCCGCTGAACTCTTCACAAAGACGGGCGGGCCGATTCGTCCGCCCGTCGGAAAGGAAACGACTGAAAATGACTTCGAAGAAACTCGCCATGCTCGCCGGCGCGGCCGTCGTCCTCGTCGGCCTCGCCTTCCTTAGCGGCCAGCGCAACGCCGTCAAAACACCCGCCGCACATGGAAAGAAACTCTTTCCACAACTGGACGTCAGCCAAGTCGCCACCATCGAAATCACGAAGCCTTCCGGCGACACGCTCACGCTCACCTCCAGCGACGCCGGCTGGACGGTCTCGGCGTTGCACGGGTACCCCGCGGATCTCGTCAAGATCCGCGAAAACGTCCTCAAACTCGCCGAACTCAAGGCGGGACAGGAAGCCCCGGGCCGCTCAATGGCCAACCCCACCACCATCCGCCTGAAGGACGCCGCCGGAAAAACGCTCGCCGAACTCGCGCTCGGCGACCAGTATATGCGCAAGTCAGATGACATGGGCTTCGGCAGCTACCCCGACGGACGCTATGTCACCGTCGAGGGCAGGAACGCTGTCTATCTCGTCGACGACACCCTCACCTCCCTCGACGGCGATGTCACCGACTGGGTGGACATGCAGATCCCCTCCCCCTCCGGTTCGACCATTCGCGCCGTCGAAATCTCGAATGCAGGCGAAGAGATCGCGCTGGTCAAAACAAACGGAACGTGGAAACTCGTCGACCTCGGCCCCGACGAGGCGATGGAGACGAGCAAGACGTACAGCCTCGACACCGCGCTCTCCTACCTGCGCTTCAACGGCATCGCCGACCCCGCACTGACGGACGACGCCCTCGGTCTCTCGACTGGCGCGGTCTACCGCGCGGTTTACGCGGACGGCATCACCTACACCGCCCGCATCAGCGGATCGACGACCAACAGCAGCGATCGCGCCTTCCGGATCGCCGCCTCGTTCACCCCGACAGGAACCAACGTAGCTGAAAACGTCTCCGCCGAAGCGAAAGTCAACGAGTTCAACGCCAAGACGTCCCGGTGGACATACCTGATCGCCTCGTACAACGCGGACAAGTTCATGCTCACCCGCTCCAGCCTCGCGAAGCCGAAGTCCAAGGACGAGGACGCGAACGTCAACGATGACGGCGCAACAACTGACGAGACGCCTGAGGAAACGTCTGTAGCAGCGCCCGATGAGGCGACGACCGAAGCACCTGAAGCGGCATCGGACGAGAAACCAGCGGAGACAACCACCGAAGTTCCCGAAGCAACAGCCGACGCGGATCCTGCAGAGGCGACGACCGAAGCGCCTGAAGCGGCATCGGACGAAAAGCCAGCGGAGGCCGTTGGCGAAGCGAAGTAAATCCGCCGGATTTTCCGCCGATTCCACACACACAACGGGTCAACAGACCGCATCCCTTGAGACTGCACGCGAAATTCGCGTGCAGTTTTTTCCCCCAGCTCACGCTGGCGCGCCGAGGCGGCACGGGGCCGCACGGCTGAGCAAGGCGGCAGGTCTCCGACGCCGACAGTCAACCCGTCGTAGCCGGGTTACGCCCGAGCGCCCCCCGCCCTAGAAGTGGGGCGAAGCCGTGCAGCCTTCACCATCTTCGGGGTCGACTCGACAAGCTCTCCCTTCGCCTGCGGCCACGGCGCGACGCGTCCGGCGAACCGCATTCGACAGCGCTGAAAGCACAGTCGGCCCGGCCGTGCCGACGCGGCCCTTTGACAAGCTCAGGACAAGTTCCGTCACGTCGCCTGACCGAAGGGCAGAGCCGTTCGCTGCACAGTGCAGACACTGCCACGAAAGGCATTCCAGTGTAAAAATTCCGGCGACGTCGCGCCCGAAACATACCCCATGCCCAAAGTGCCTGTTCTGCCGTTACCGCTCGAATCGGCAGTGGTGAGACTTCCAGGCAACTCATTGAAGTTGTAGAGCAACAACGTGCTCCCGTCGGCTGTCATATCACCCAGTGGCGGAATGAACTCCCTTCCCGCATAGCGGATCGTGTCGGAAAGCCGAAGCGAATCGATGTAGCCCACCCACCCGGTCCCAAACGTTCCGCCACCCAGGCAACCCTTGTTGCTGCCGTGATCCACGATGGAAGTACCCGTCGCGCGGCTACCTACCAACCGACCATCCACGTAGATGCGTTCTTCGTATCGTTCGGATACAAAAGCGATGTGATGGGGCTGGTACAGGCTC
Source organism: Lentisphaerota bacterium (assembly GCA_012514445.1). GTDB lineage: Bacteria > Verrucomicrobiota > Kiritimatiellia > RFP12 > UBA3636 > JAAZAI01. Next base: position 14,882 of record JAAZAI010000395.1, on the reverse strand, counting down.
AATGCCAACCCCGTGACACTGAAAGTGCTGCCACCTCGCGGAGCATTGTATCCGGCGACGAAGTTCGTCCCGCCCCCCAGCAATCGATAGGGATAAAATGTGTGGACTGTACCCGGAAATCGGACTTTGTTATAATATCGTCCAAGTTTGACGTTCCGCACAGCCCGAACGCGGCGAGGCGTTGCAAAGGAATTTCTTGGAAATGGACATCAGGCACCCGGGAGGCGAGAGGATGGATCGGCGCGAATGGCTGCGCCGCTGCGGCCGCGGCCTGCTCTTCGCCGCCGTGTCGATCGGCGCGCTTCGACTCGTCCTGCGTCGTCAGGTTCCGCTGAACGACTCGAGGTGCGCGAACCACGGCGTCTGCCCCTCGTGCGCGCGCCGAGCGCGTTGCGGCCTGCCCGCGGCCCTGTCGCGGCGAAAAGCCTTGGAGGGTCGTTCATGAGCACCCCGCCGACGAACTCTCCCGGAATGACGCGTCGCGACTTCCTCAAGCGCGGTCTCCAGGCCGCCGCCGCCGTGGCCGTCGGCGCCGTCTCGGGCCGCGCCGCCTCGCGCCTCGCCGCGCCGTCGTCCGTGTGGCAGCTCGATCCCGCCAAATGCATCCAATGCGGCCGATGCGAGACGGCCTGCGTACTGAAGCCCTCGGCGGTCAAGGCCGTCCACGCCTACGCGCTCTGCGGCTACTGCAAGCTCTGCGGCGGCTATCACCACCCCCAGGCGAAGCGGCAGGACTCCGCGGCGGAGAACCAGCTCTGCCCCGTCGGTGCCATCGAACGCACTTTCATCGAAGACCCCTTCTACGAATACAGCATCCACGAGGATCGCTGCATTGGCTGCGCCATCTGCGTCAAGGGCTGCGCCCAGTTCGGCAACGGCTCGATCTTTCTCCAGGTGCGGCACGACCGCTGCGTGAACTGCAACGAATGCGCGATCGCCCGCGTCTGCCCCGCCGGCGCCTTCCGCCGCGTCCCGGCGGACCAGCCCTACCTCCTGAAGGGAGGGCCGCATGCCGGGGCGTAGACACCGTCTCCATCGCCTCCTGCTGTGCGCCTGCCTCTGGGCGATGGCGCTGCCGCTGCTCGCGGTGGAGCGCTTCCCGCGTCCCGACTTCAAGACCGGCTACGCATCGCCCGCGCTCGCCACGCCCGCCGCCCGCGCGCCGTGGCTTGCGTACCTCGATGTCGCCGTGCTCGTCGCCGCGCTGGCGCTGGCCGACCGCTTCGCGCTTCGAACGCGCACGCGCCGGGGCCTCTGGGCGCTGACGCTGTTTTCCGCGGCGTACTTCGGCTTCTGGCGGCGCGGTTGCGTCTGCTCGGTGGGCTCGATCCAGAACGTGGCGCAAAGTCTCGCCGATCCGGGCGTGGCGATCCCCGCGGCGGTTCTCGCGTTCTTCGCCATTCCGCTCCTCTGGACGCTGTTCTCCGGCCGCACCTTCTGCGCGGCCATCTGCCCGCTCGGTGCGGTGCAGGAGCTCGTGCTCTGGCGCCCCGTGCGAATGCCCGGCTGGCTCAACCACGTGCTCGGCGTCGTCCCCTGGCTGTACCTCGGCTACGCGGTGCTCTACGCCGCCACGGGCGCCGGCTTCCCCATCTGCCGCGAAGACCCCTTCGTCGGAATCTTCCGCCTCGGCGCGCCGCCGGCGATGGCCGTCGCCACCGCGCTCTTCGTGGTCGCGAGCCTCTTCATCGGCCGCCCCTACTGCCGGTTCTTCTGCCCCTACGGAGCGCTGCTGGGCCTGATGTCCCGCGTGTCGCGCCGCCATCTGACGATCACCCCCGCCGACTGCGTGCAATGCCGCCTGTGCGAGGACGCATGCCCCTACGGCGCCATCCGCAAGCCCCTGCCCGCCACCGGACCAGAGCCGCGCGCGGCCGGCGTGCGCCGGCTGGCCGTCATCCTGATCGCCGCGCCGTTGCTGACGATCGCCGCCGCGGGCGCGGGCTTCGCGCTCGGCGACCAGCTCGCCGCCCGGCATCCGCGCGTCGCTCTCGCGCGCGACGTGGCGCACCATCCGTCCGCTGAAGCGGCGGAAGGCAGCGTGGAGCGCACCGCCTTCTTCGCCTCGGGCGCCACGCCCGACACGTTGGATGCCGAGGCGCGTGCGCTCCAGCGGCGCTTCGCGGCTGGCGGCGCGTTCTGGGCCGGGGGCCTCGCCCTCGCGCTGTTCTTCAAGCTCCTCGGACTCTCCATCTGGCGCTCACGCAAAGACTACGAGCCCGATCGCGCCACCTGCGTGAGCTGCGGACGCTGCTTCGCCTCCTGCCCCGTGGGGCGCCGCCCTTCCCCGTCCAGTGTCCCGCCGCGCGCGGCGGGTGGCGGCGCTATCCGCTCCGCCACCCCGGAGAGAATCCCATGAACCGCGCGCCCTCTCCTCCCCCCGCCCCGTCCTGTGACCTGCCGCGTGCGGCAGGTGGCGGCGCCCCCGGCGCCGCCATCCGCGCCGCCACTGGCCGCCGCCTCGCCGCCGTCTCCGGCGTGTTCCTCCTCGCCGTCGGCATTCTGATGGCGACCAACAGCTACCTGCTCCGAACGGCCGACCCGCTCGAGTCGCCGGTGCTGAAGGCCCTGACCGAGCAGCTCGAACGCGAGCCCGGCAACGCCGAACTCCGCGAGCACGTGCGCGAACTCGACTGGATGGCCCGCCGCGCCTTCTTCGTGAAGCAATGGCAGCTCGACACCGGCGTCGTGCTGCTCGTCATCGGCGGCATCGTCTTCATCGTCGGGCTCCATCTCGCCGCGGCGGACCGCCCCCGCATCCCCCTCGTGCTGCGCAAGGGCACCGCGCGCGAAGAACCCTGGAAGGCGGCCGCCCAAGCACGCCGCGCGCTCACCATCGTCGGCACGGCACTGCTGCTCGTCGTCTGGGGCAGCCACTTCTTCGCCAAACGCCCTCCGGCCGCCGCAGCTTCCACACCAACCCCTGCGGCGGATACAGCGGTCACGACTCCCGCCGCCGCCACCAACGCCGGCGCCTCGTTTTCCATCGCGTGGCCCCGGCTCCCCGCGTCCGGGGCCTGGCCGTCCTTCCGCGGCCCGCAGGGGCTCGGCATCGCCGCCCAGGCCAATCCGCCCACGTTCTGGGATGGCGCCACGGGCAGCAACGTGCTGTGGAAGACCGAGGTGCCGCTCGGCGGCTACAATTCCCCCGTCGTCTGGGAGGACCGCGTGTTCCTGACAGGCGCCGATGCGAACAAGCGCGAAGTCTACTGCTTCCATGCCGACACGGGCGATCTCCTCTGGACGGCCGATGCCTCCGACGTGCCCGGCACGCCGGCGACGCCGCCGGAAGTCACCGACGACACCGGCTACGCCGCTCCTTCGGTGGCCGCCGACGGCCGGCGCGTCGTGGCGCTCTTCGGCACCGGCGATCTGATCGGCCTCGACGTCGACGGCCGCCGCCTCTGGGCGCGCAACCTCGGCGCGCCGGCCAACCACTACGGCCATTCCTCCTCGCTGCTGCTCCTCGGCGACGCCGTCTTCGTGCAGTACGACCATGCGGAGGGCTCGTCGCTCCTGGCGATCGAAGCCGAGACGGGGCGCGACCTCTGGCAGACGCCCCGCCAGGCGGAGACCTCCTGGGCCTCCCCGATTCTCGCCGAAGCCGACGGCCAGCTCCAGATCGTGCTGTCCGCCGCACCGATGGTGGCGGCCTACGACCCCGCCACCGGCAGGCAGCGGTGGTCGACCGAGGCGCTCTCGGGCGAAATCGGCTCCTCCCCGGCGTACGCGGCGGGCCGCGTATTCGCCGCCAACCAGTACGCGAAGGCCGTCGCGCTCGACGCCGCCACCGGCGCGATCCTCTGGTCGCACGACGATCTCGAGCTGCCCGACGCCGGCAGTCCCGTGGCGACTGAAAAACATCTCTTCATGCCGACGAGCCACGGGCCGTTCTCCTGCCTCGCGGCCGACGACGGCCGCGTGGTCTGGCAGCATGAATTCGACATGGGCGGCTACGGGTCGCCAGTGCTTGCCGGAGACCGCCTCTACTGGGTCACCGCCGATGGCCGCACGCGCATCATCAAGGCTTCCGACACGTTCGAACTGATCGCCGAACCGGCGCTGGGCGAAGCCAGCGTCTGCACCCCGGCGGCCGTCAGCAGGCGGCTCTACCTCCGCGGCGCCCGCCACCTCTTCTGCCTCGAAGCGAAGGCGTCCGATGAACCCTGACCCCGCCCGCGATCCCGGCGCGTCCCTCGACGAAGTCGAACTCGACCGCATCCTCTCCGAGCAGGGGCGCGGCGCGGAGGACGTCGTGGCCGTGCTGCAGGCGATCCAGGCGCGCTGCCACTATCTGCCGGACGCGGCGCTGCGCTACGTCTGCGCGCATTCCGCCATCACGCCGGCCGCCATCGTAGGTGTCGCGTCGTTCTACAGCCAGTTCCGCCGCCAGCCAGCGGGAAGGCATACGGTCAGCGTCTGCGTCGGCACGGCCTGCCACGTCAAGGGCGCGGGCAAGCTCATCGACGCGCTGCGCCGCCATCTCAAGCTCGACGCCGGCGCCGACACCGACGCCAAAGGCCGCTTCACCGTGGAGGAGGTCAACTGCCTCGGCTGCTGCACGCTGGCGCCCGTGGTCAAAGTGGACGACGTCATCTACGGCTATGCCACGCCGGACACCGTCGGGGAAATCCTGGAGGACTTTCTGGACCGCGAGCGGCGTCGCGGCTCCGGCGGGGCCGTGCCTGCGGCGACGATGGCGCGCGACGCCTACGTCGAGATCCGCGTCGGCATGGGCTCGTGCTGCGTCGCCAACGGCGCGGGCGCCGTCGAATCCGCGCTCCACGACGCCGTGGCCGCGCACCGCGCGCCCGTCCGCTTGCGGCGCGTCGCGTGCCTCGGGCTCTGCTACGAGGAGCCGGTCGTCGAAGTCGAAGCGCCGGATCGTCCGCCGCGGCTCTACACGCGCGTCAAGCCCGAGGACGTGCCCGCGATCCTCCGGGAGAGCGCGCCGCCGCCGCGTCTGCGCGACCGCCTGCGTCTCGGCGCGGGCCGCTGGCTCGAACGACTTTACACGGACGCCGCGTGGCACGGTCTGCACCGCGTCGACGCCGAGACGCGCGATCCGCAGATCGACGCCTATCTCGAACCCCAGCGCCATCTCGCCACCGAGGCCTTCGGCGCGCTGGATCCGACCAGCCTCGAGGACTACGAACAGGCCGGCGGCTTCGCGGCGCTGCGCGAGGCGCTGCGCAAGCGCACGCCGCAGGAGGTGATCGACACGATCACCGCGAGCGGCCTGCGCGGGCGCGGCGGCGGCGGATTCCCGACGGGGCCCAAATGGCGCGAAGTGGCGCGCGCGGCCGCCCAGGTCAAATACGTCATCTGCAACGGCGACGAAGGCGATCCCGGCGCCTTCATGAACCGGATGCTCCTCGAATCGTATCCGTACCGCATCATCGAAGGCATGATGATCGCCGGCTACGCGGTCGGGGCCACCCACGGGCTGCTCTACATCCGCGCGGAATATCCGCTCGCCCTCGAACGCATCGCGGCGGCGTTGGCTCGCTGCCACGAAGCCGGTCTCGTCGGTCCGTCCGTGGACGGCACCGCGTTCTCCTTCTCCCTCGCCGTCAAGACCGGCGCGGGGGCGTTCGTGTGCGGCGAGGAGACCGCGCTCATCGCCTCGATCGAAGGGAAGCGCGGCATGCCGCGGATCCGCCCGCCCTACCCCGCGGTCTGCGGACTCCACGGACGTCCCACGCTCGTCAACAACACGGAGACGCTCGCGCTCGTCCCGTGGATCCTGCGCCACGGCGCGGAGGCGTTCGCCGCCATCGGCACGCCGTCGAGCAAAGGAACCAAGGTCTTCGCCCTCGCCGGCAAGATCCGCCGCGGCGGGCTCATCGAAGTGCCCATGGGCATGACAATCCGCCAGGTGGTGGACGACATCGGCGGCGGCATCGCCGACGGACGCCGCCTCAAGGCGGTGCAGATTGGCGGGCCCTCCGGCGGCTGCATCCCCGAACGCCTCGCCGACACGCCCGTCGACTACGAGGCGCTGACGTCCGCCGGCGCGATGATGGGATCCGGCGGGCTCGTCGTCCTCGACGACGCGGACTGCATGGTCGAGGTGGCCCGCTACTTCCTCTCGTTCACGCAGCAGGAGTCGTGCGGCAAATGCACCTTCTGCCGCGTCGGCACGAAGCGCCTGCTCGAAATCCTCGAGCGCCTCTGCGCCGGCAAGGGCAAGCCCGCCGACCTCGACGAACTGGAGCGGCTCGCCGGCCATGTCAAGCGCGGCAGCCTCTGCGGCCTCGGCAAGTCCGCCCCGAATCCCGTGCTGACCACGCTGCGCTACTTCCGCGAGGAGTACGAGGCGCACATCGCCGGCGTCTGCCCGGCGGGCCAGTGCAAGGCGCTGATCCGCTACGAAGTGACGGACGACTGCATCGGCTGCACGCGCTGCGCGCAGCAATGCCCCGCCGACGCCATCGCCGCCACGCCTTACGAAAAGCACCGGATCGATTCCGCGCGCTGCGTCCGCTGCGACGGCTGCCGCGTCGTCTGCCCCGTCGGCGCGATCGTGGTGAAATCCGGCGGAACGGTCAGCCGATCTTCATCCGCTCAGCCACTTGGCTGAAGTAATCGGCGGACCAGATGCCAAGTTCCATTGGATTCCGGATGAAAGACTGCACATCGGCTTTGGCCGAAACGAAGTCGGTTTGCGCGATGCGTTCCTGCAGCATTTTCCTGAAGTCCGCCTCTGACGATGGGGATTTCCCAGGGTGGCTTTGATCGATGCGTTTGACGAGATGGGCAAAGTTCATCACATGTCCGTTGCGGACATACCACTCGAAATCGTACCAATCACGCCCTTTGACGCGGTTTTTCCATTGACGGAAGAGCAATGCGTGCATCTTTCCAGCATAGAGACTGGGAAGATCCATGCAACGCACCATAAAGGAGAACGGCAGCATCAGCAGTTTCGTTTCAGTGCCGAACCCAGACGGTGGGATGCAATCCACTTCGAACTTCACCTGAACGGTGCGCTCCGTCGAGAAGGCGATGTTCACTATTTCGGTGGCGTCCTTCACAAAGGCTGAATCGATCGCGCCATCGAGCTTGCGCTTCTTGTGCCGGATCTCGACTTCACGCCCTAGAGCGGCAAATTCGGATCGGATGGCGTCGAAATGCGTTTCGAGGGTGAAGGAGCCGTCCTCCTGGAGCAACGAGAAATCGAGATCTTCAGAAAACCGTTGCATGCCATGGAACAAATGCAGGCACGTTCCTCCGTAGAACGCGGCAACCTCGAAAAAACCACTCCGTGCTAGTCCCGCAAGCGCGGTCTGCTGCATCACCTCGTGCAACGCATTTCGGTAGTCGGCGTCCGTTCGGATGTCAAACTGCTTCATCATCTCGTCAAACCGCTTCATCTTCTATCACCTCCCCAAGCCATTCGAGCAGCCTCGCCTTTCGCCCCGTCGTAATGCAGTCCCGGACGACCGACAGGTCGATTTTCCTATCATGGTCCAACGACAGACGCATGTCGTCAAAGAGGAAGGCGCGCATCGCCTCCCGAGAGTTCATTCGCAAGTTTGGCCTAAGCATCACAAGATCGCACAAAGCCTTGGCCGGTGTCGCCATCATGAAAACGTTGCCGTTTTCATCTTGGACAGAGGTAAAACCGTGAACAAAATGTGCGGCCGGCACCTTGTGGTACTCGAACCGGCCTAAAGGCGTCACAAACGATTTTGCGCGCTTCATGCAGACAGATCCCACGACAGCGACACGCTCGGGAATCATGCCATACCGGGCAAGCGCCCACTCCAGCGACACATATGACGGTCCGTACAGGTGGTTCGCCACGAGCCCGCAGGCAAGGCGCTGGCCAGACACTTCTGGAGACACGCAGAACAAGCCTCGTCGAATTCTCACCAAAGTGCCGTCCGATACAAGAGCGGCGGACTTGTCGGCAATTGAGCTGTACGAGCCGAGTTCCGCCCCTAGGATCGCCGATGAAAAGGGGACTGCGCCAAACCGTGAGAGACGCTTCACAATTATTGAGTGTTTTTGCATAGTCAATCGACTTTGTTTCGATTTACTGCGCAGATTCTCATGTATCTTCCCGTTGTTGTCAAGCGCTAATTTCGGCCTCTTCGAATCCATAGGCTTTGAATCTCAGGCTTGCATAACCTAAGCGAATAGGATACTATGGCTGCTGATTACGAGGACTGAACGCATGCCGACAATTTTGAAAATCGGACCGTATAGGTTTTTCTTTTTCAGCGAAGAAAGTGGAGAGCCTATTCATGTCCATGTGATTCGAGAACAAACGGAGGCCAAATTTTGGTTACGCCCCACGGCGAGTGTCGCGAGCAACGATGGCTTCGCGCAACACGAATTACGGAAGATCCTGAGGCTTGTCGAAGAAAACAGGGAGCTAATTGAACATGAGTGGAATAAACGCAAAAAAACACGCTGAGGTCAAAATGGTGACGCCCGAGGGTCTTTATCTGGTTGTCGAAGACAAAGGCTTCTTTGCCTCCTTTGCCAACTTCCCCTATCTTGCGGACTTGCCGTCGGGCCAAGTCTTTCAGATCGCGTACTGCGGCCATGGGCATATCCGCTGGGAGGAGGCCGACATCGACCTGCACACGAAAATCCTTGAACACCCCGAGGACTTCCCCATCCGCATGCAACCCCTGAAATTAGCCGCGGCCGTGATGGGGAGACGCGGCGGCTCTGTCAAAAGTATCCGAAAAGCTCTCAGTAGCGCAACCAATGGCCGAAAAGGCGGACGCCCGCACAAGGATCGGGCATTGGCCTTGACGTGAAGAGGTGGACCATGAAGCTCGACCTACGCAAATGACCACCTTCAAAATCAACGACCGCGAGGTGAGCGTCCCCGACGGGACCACGCTGCTCACGGCCATCCGCGGGATCGGCCTCGACGTGCCCACGCTCTGCCATCGCGACGAACTGGAGCACGCCACGTCGTGCATGCTCTGCGTGGTCGAGGATCTCGTCACGGGGCGGCTCCATCCGGCCTGCTCCACATCGGTTCGCGACGGCATGACCATCGCCACCGCCAGCCCCGCCGTTCTCGACGCCCGCCGCGAAGCGCTCGAACTGCTGCTGGGCGACCACCTCGGCGACTGCGAAGGGCCCTGCCACCTCGCCTGCCCCGCCGGACTTGACGTCCCTGCCATGCTGCACGCGCTGGCGGCGGACGATTTTGCCCTCGCGAACCGCATCGCCCGGCGCGATCTCGCCCTGCCCGCCACCCTTGGCCGCATCTGCGCCGCGCCTTGCGAAAGGGCGTGCCGACGCGGCACGCTCGACGCGCCCGTCGCCATCCGCCTGCTCCATCGTCTCGCAGGCGAGACGCCCGCGCCTGCCCCGCACGGCCCACCCGCGCCCAGCGGCTTCCGCGTGGCGGTCGTCGGCGGCGGCCCGGCCGGCCTCGCCGCCGTCCAGGCACTGCGAATCGAAGGCCACGCCTGCACCCTCTTCGAGAAGGACGATCGACTAGGCGGCGGACTCCGCGCGCCAGAACTGCATGCCAAGCTCCCGGCCTCCGTGCTGGATGCCGAAATCGACTCGATCCTGCATGCAGGCGTCGCGCTCGAAACCGGCGCGGCGCTTGGCGGCGATCTTTCGCTGGATCGACTGGTCGCGTCTTTCGACGCCGTGGTGCTGGCGTGCGGTCCGATGGACCCGGCGGACGCGCAGCGCCTGGGACTTGACGCCACGGCCCGCGGGATCGCCGTCGAACGCTTCACCTATCGGACGTCGCGTCCGACCGTTTTTGCCTGCGGCGCCGCGGTGACCCCAAGCCATCTCGCCGTGCGCGCCGTGGGAGAAGGGCGCGCCGCGGCCGTCGCCATCGGTCAGATGCTGCTCGGGGAAGCGGTCGTCGGCGAACCGCGTCGGTATCAGCACCGCGTGGGCGCGGGACTCGACCGCGACGAGCTTGGCCAGTTCATCGCGGCTGGCGCCTCGCCCGAGCCTCCCGTGACACCGGTCGACGACGCGACGGGCTATGATCGGAAAGGCGCATGCCGCGAAGCGGCGCGCTGCCTCCATTGCGAGTGCCGCAAACCCGAGACGTGCCAGCTCCGGCGGCAGGCCGAGGCGCACGGCCTCGGTCCCGGCGGATGGAAGTCGGCGGATCGGCGTCGCCTCGTCATCCAGCGCCAGGGCGGGATCGTCTACGAACCCGGCAAGTGCATCGCCTGCGGCATCTGCGTGCGCCTGACCAAGCTCCACCAGGAGCCGCTGGGACTCACCTTCGTCGGGCGCGGATTCAGTGTGCGGGTGGGCGTGCCCTTCGACGAATCGCTCGACCAGGCGCTGCGATCCGTCGCCGCGGCATGCATCGAGGCGTGCCCCACCGGCGCCTTGGCCTTCGTCGCAGGCGGTAGAAGAGAATAGCCCGAATTGCGGAAGCGGCTTGCGCGGATGCGCGGGGTTTTGATAGTCTCTGAGGCATGAAGAATTGTGCGCTGAGGGGCATTCCGCAGACCGGCCGAATGCTTGAGATGGATGCTTTCGCCGAACTGGCCGTCCAGTTCGGCCGCGACCGGGCCGCCGAAGCGCTCCGAGCCACCGTCGAGGCGTGGCGCCACGCGATCAAGGCCTCGCCGACGGATCTCCCGCCTCCGACGCCCGACACGCTGCTCGATGAAACGCGACGCGCGCTGTCGCGCGACGACGAACCGAACCTCAAGCCCGCCGTCAACGCCACGGGCATCCTCCTCCACACCGGCCTGGGACGCGCTCCGATGCCCTCCGCTGCGCGCGAGGCCGTCCTCCGCTGCATGGGCTGCTGCAATCTGCAGATGGACATGGGCGACGGCTCGCGCATCCACCGCGAACACGCCATTCGCGATCTCGTCTGCTCCCTCACGGGCGCCGAGGACGTCGCCCTCGTCAACAACAACGCCGCCGCCACGCTGCTCGTCCTCGCCGCCCTCGCCCCCGGCCGTGAGGTCGTCGTCTCGCGCGGCGAGCTGATCGAAATCGGCGGCTCCTTCCGCCTCCCCGACATCATGGCGCAGAGCGGGGCGAAGCTCCGCGAAGTCGGCACGACCAACAAGACCCATCTGCGCGACTACGAACAGGCCATCGGCCCCGCGACCGCGCTGCTCATGAAGGTCCACAAGAGCAACTACGGCATGGTCGGCTTCACAAAGGAGGTCGGCATCGCCGAAATCGCCGCCGCCGGCCACGCCCGCGGGATCGCCGTGGCGGACGACCTCGGCTGCGGCGCGATGGTGCCGCTGGAGCGCTTCGGCCTGCCGCACGAGATGACGATCGCCGAAAGTCTCGCCGCCGGGGCGGATCTGGTGCTGGCCAGCACGGACAAGCTCATCGGCGGCCCGCAGGGCGGGCTCGTCGTCGGCAAGGCGGCGCTCGTCGCCAAAGTCCGCCAGCATCCCCTGTATCGCGCGTTCCGCGTCTGCAAGATGACGGCGGCCGCGCTCGAAGCCACGCTGAGGCTCTTCAAGAGCCCGGACACGATCGCGCAGACGCATCCGCTCTACGCGATGCTCGACAAGCCCCCCGAGGCCATCCGCGCGCAGGCCGAGGCGCTTGCGGCGCGGCTCCGCCCGATCCTGGCGCCACGGGCCGTGGAGGTCGTGCCGCACGAGGCCTTTCTCGGAGGCGGCTCCGTTCCGGCCGAGCCCATCCCCTCCTTCGCCATCGCCATCGCGTCGGACAAGGCCGACGATCTGGCTCGCGCTTTGCGGGCCTGCCGCGTGCCGGTCTGCCCTCGCATCCACGACAGCGCGGTCTATCTCGACATGCGCACGGTCTCCGAAGCGGAGTGCGATCTCGTGGCGGAGTCCTTCCGCGAAATCGCCGGGAGCGCGTCATGACGCCAGGGACGAGCCGGAGACGGGCGGAGGTCATGGCGCGTTCCGCGAAGCTGGGTCATTGCGCATGCGATCCCGGCAAGCCGTGCCCCTGCCCGCTCCTGCTCTCCAGAAACGTCTGCACCTGCGCCGGGGAACGCCTCTGCGAAGATGAGTCGGCGGCGAACCGATGCGCCCGACCAGGTCTGGAAGCGTGTGGCGGCATGCCGGCAGTCGAGGGCGGCGTCAGGATCACGCTCGGCACCGCGGGCCACATCGACCACGGCAAGACCTCCGTCGTCCAATCCCTCACCGGCACCTGGTGCGCCCGCCTGCCGGAGGAGAAGGCCCGCGGCATGACCATCGATCTGGGCTTTGCGGCGTGGAACGCCGGAAACGGTCTTCGCATCGGCATCGTCGACGTGCCCGGGCACGAGCGCTTCATCCACAACATGGTCGCCGGCGCCAGCGGGATCGACGTGGTGATGCTCGTCGTGGCCGCCGATGACGGCGTGATGCCGCAGACCCTCGAACACGTGCAGATCGTTCGGATGCTCGGCGTACGCAAGGGGTTGATCGTCCTCAACAAGTGCGACATCGCCGACGAAGCGCGCCAGGCGCAGGTGGAGGCGGAGATCCGGGAATGCGTCCAGGGCACTTTTCTCGAGAATGCCGACTGCGTCCGATTCTCGGCCCGAACGAATGCGGGCCTCGAGGCGTTGGAATCCGCCTTGAGAAAGGTCGTCGCCGAGACCACCGAGCGCGACGACAGGGGTCCCTTCCTGCTTCACGTCGAGCGGGCGTTCCAGCTCAAGGGACTCGGCACGATCATCTCGGGCATCCCGCGCTCGGGCACCCTGAAGGTCGGCGACGAAGTCGAGATGCTGCCGGAGGGGACGAAGCACCGCGTACGGGGCGTCCAGATCTACGGTAAAGCCGCCGAGCAGGGTCGCGCCGGGGAATGCGCGGCGATCAGACTCTCCGACCTCTCGCGCGAGGCCGCGGCGCGCGGCAAAGTCATCGCGCTGCCCGGCTACTTCAGCGCGCACCGGTTCCTCAACGTGCGCTTCCTCCATCTGCCGACCAACATCAAGCCCCTGGAGCCCCGCACGGCCGTCATGCTCCACGTCGGCACGTCCGAAACGCCGGGACACCTCATCCTCCCGTCGCTTGAAAAACTCGATCCCGGTTCGGAGACCTACGCGCAGATCCAGCTCGACCGCCCCGTCGTCGCGGCGCCCGGCGATTTCTATCTCGTGCGGCGACGCTCGCCGGCGATGACGCTGGGCGGCGGCACGGTGATCGACTGCGCGGACGCGAAGCTGCGCCGCGGGCGCGGCGACTGGGTGGAGGCGCGCGCGGCGACCGAGGCCGCGGCCGGCGACGACGCCGAGAAGATGCGCCTCGCACTGGAGAAGGCGGGCGACGAACCCTGCCACCTCGACAACTGGGCGAAGCTCGCCTCGGTCGCACCCGACGCCGCGCGCGCCGCGGCCGCCGCGCTGACCGCCGCCGGCAAGGTCGTCGAGCTCCCGGGCTCGCGCTACGCCACTCCCGCCGCGCTCGCCGCCTGCCGCGCGGCCTTCATCTCGCGCATGGAATCGCTGCACGCCGCGAACCCGCTCCACCGCGGCTTCGAGAAGAAGACGATCTGCCAGGGGTTCCCCGGCTCGCGCCTCCTGCTGGATCGCGTCTTCGAAACGATGATCGCGGATGGCGATCTCGTTCGCGAGGCGGCGCGCTTCTTCCTCAAGGTCCGCGAACCCGTCCTCGACAAGCGGCAGACGGCGCTCGCCAACAACATCGCCGGCCTGTACGAAAGCGCGCGCTACGAGACGCCGCGTCCCGATTCGCTCCCCGAGCGGCTTCACATCGGCCAGGCCGAGGTCGACGCACTCATCGAGAACCTCTGCCATCGCGGCATCCTCGTGCGTCTTTCCGAGATCGTCGTGCTCCACGCGAAGTGGGTGGCGGAGTCCGAACGCCGCCTCCGCGAACACCTCGCGGCGCACGGGCGCATCGACGCCGGCGGCTTCAAGGACTTGATCAAAACCTCGCGAAAATTCGCCATCCCCCTCCTTGAGCACTGGGACGCCGTCGGCCTGACGCGCCGCGCAGGCGACTTCCGCGTGCTCCGCCAAAACGCCTCTTCAACCCAGGAACAGCCATGACGCAGCAGGAAATCGAAAAACGCAAGCAGGTGATGGGCCGGTCGATCAAGCTGGGGCACTGCGTGTGCGACCCCGCGAAGCCCTGCCCGTGCCCGCTCTTCCAGGAGAAGAACGTCTGCCTGTGCGCCGGCGAGCACCTGCCCGTGGACGACGCCGTGCCCGTGAAGCTCACCGAGCACGTCCGCAGCGCCGGCTGCGCAAGCAAGATCGGGCAAAAGGATCTCGACATCGTCCTCTCCCAGCTTCCCGTCGCGAACGACCCGCGACTGCTCGTCGGCGCCGCGACGGGCGACGACGCGGGCGTCTTCGAAATCCGTCCGGGGCTGCTGCTCGTGCAGACGGTGGACGTCTTCACGCCGGGCGTGGACGATCCTTACACCTTCGGACGCATCGCGGCCTGCAACTCGCTCAGCGACGTGTACGCGATGGGCGGGACGCCCGTCACGGCGCTGTCGATCATCGGATTTCCGATCCACACGCTGCCGCACCGCGCGATGGCGGCGATCCTCAAGGGCGGGCTCGACGTGCTCGCGGAGGCGGGCGCGGTGTGCGTCGGCGGCCACAGCATCAACGACGAGGAGGTCAAGTTCGGCATGGCGGTCACCGGCGTCGTCGAGCGTGAACGCCTCACGACGAACGCGGCCGCACGGGAAGGCGACGTGCTGATCCTCACCAAGGCCCTCGGCGTCGGCATGATCGCGCTGGCCGGCCAGCTCGGCCGCGCGACGGCGGAATCGACGGCCGCGGCGGCGGCGTCCATGGCGACCTTGAACCGCGTGGCGGCGGAGACGATGACGCGGCACGGCGCGCAGGCATGCACGGACGTCACCGGCTTCGGGCTGCTCGGCCACCTCACGCGCATGATGCTGGAGAGCGGCACGGGGGCCGAGATCGACTTCGACGCGCTGCC
>JAAZAI010000394.1 GCA_012514445.1 Lentisphaerota bacterium | reverse complement strand
GAACGTAGAGAACACGCTCGGCGACCGCCCGATTACCGTGAGGAGTGAGTGGAGCATGGTGAGGAGTTGTGGCTGGGGGCACCCCAGACCCCGTTTACTCCAGTCCTACCGGGGCCTGGGGCAGAGCCCCAGCGGAAACTCCTCACTACTCCCTACGCTCTACACACTCAGATCCACCCGGGGTCTGGGGCAGAGCCCCGGCGGAAACTACGCTCTCCTCCCTCCTCCCCACTCACTGGGCAGGCGCCGGGATGGAACGGGCCTGCTCGACGGGGCGCTCTGATGTCAACTCCGGCGACTGACCGAATACACTGGACGGATTGATCGTGCTATTTCGTTGTGCTAGAATGCGTTCCATAAAGGAGATTCTGCCTGATGAAGAAGTGCCTTGTCGCCCCGGACTCATTCAAGGGGACCCTGTCCGCCACGGAAGTCTGCCACGAAGTCGAAGACGCGTTCGCCGCCGCGATGCCTTGTTGCTCCGTGGTTTCGATTCCGATCGCCGATGGCGGCGAAGGCACGCTCGACTGCCTCGCGCGCGCCCTGCCGGAATCGCGGCGAATCCACGTCGAGGCCACCGGACCGTTCCCCGGCGAATCGGTCGAATCCGCCTATCTGGTCGCGGGCGACACGGCTTTTCTGGAGATGGCACAATGCGCCGGGCTGCCGCTCGTCGAGGGGCGCGCGAATCCGCTGGCGACGACGACGCAGGGCGTTGGCGAACTGATGGCGCATGCGATCGAATCGGGCTGTCGACGGCTTGTGCTCGGGCTCGGCGGCAGTTGCACGAACGATGGCGGCGCCGGCATGGCCGCGGCGCTCGGCGCCGTCTTCCGCGATGCCGACGGACGTGCCTTCGTGCCCGTGGGCGGCACGCTCGCGGCGATCGCCGCCTGCGATGCGTCGGCGGTCGCCGTGCGGCTGGCCGGCATCGAAGTCGTCGCGATGTGCGATGTCGATCTCCCGATGCACGGTCCGCGCGGCGCGGCCTGCGTCTTCGCCCCGCAGAAGGGAGCGTCGGAGGCCGACGTGCGCCTGCTCGACGACGGCCTCCGGCACTTGGACGGGGTCTTGCGGCGGATGCGCGGCGTTTCGGTCGCCGAGGTGCCGGGAGCCGGCGCCGCGGGGGCCATGGGCGCGGGCGTGATCGCCTTCCTCGGCGGGCGACTCCAGCGCGGCATCGACACGGTGCTGGACGCCGTGGACTTCGATCGCCATCTCGAAGGCGCCGACCTCGTCATCACCGGGGAAGGGCGTCTGGATGCGCAAAGCGCCAGCGGCAAGGTCGTCTCGGGGATCGTCCGGCGTGCGAAGCATTCGAGGGTCCCCGTCGTGGTGCTCGCGGGCGAAGTCGCCCTGGACGCCGCGGTGCTGGAGGCGCTGGGCGTGGCGGCCGCCTTTCCCATCAACCGAAAATGCGAGCCCTTCGCGACGGCGCGGCTGCATGCGCGGGAAAGCCTGCGAGCCACCTCGGAGCAGGTGCTCCGGCTCTGGAACGCGGCCGAGGCCGGTGCCGGGAACCTCTCCAAGTAGGCGCGTTCACCGCGACCGAGCCTGCTTCCGGGCCGCTTCGGCGGCAATGTGCCCGGCCAGCGTGGTGATGAACGCTCCAAGACCCGCCATGTCGGAAATCGAGGCGAAGTGTCCGGTTTTCACGGCGTCTCTTGACGATGTCAGCACACAGGCCGCCGTGTAGAGTCGCTCCTGCGTCAACTTCCGACACAGCAGGTCGTAGCGCGTCAGATAGGATATCCCGACGAATTCCTCGAATACGGGGAAGTGAGGCGAAACCACTTTGACGGCGGCCCGGGATTTCGGCGCATCCTCGACGTGCATCAGCCAGCCCACGAACGGTCTGGCGTGTTCGCCCAACGCCCCCTCGCGATAGGCCGTCCAGAGATCCTGCGCCGTTCCGATCGCCTCTTCGGTCCTGTTGTTGAAGTTGTTGCCGAAGGAAGGCCCGACCTGGCTCTTCAGCTCGATGGCGGCGACCAGGACGCCCTTGTGCATCACCAGAAGATCCCAGAGCTTGGTCGGGCGGTAGAACCCCGGCAAGGCAAGCAAAGCGCCGTTTCGATGAACCTCCGCTTCGGCAAGACCGTTCGCGCGGACGACGGCCAGGATCATCTCGGCGAAGCCGTTCATGTTCTTTCCCGCCGTGACGCTGCCGCGCTCGCCTTGATCGCTTCGTCCAGCCTTTTTTTGCTTTGTTAGCGCGGCGTTCCGGGCACGCCAGAAAGCCTTGATGGCGCTTCGGGCCTTGTTCTCGTAGTCCGCAAGATCGAGGGCCATGTCTAGTCTCCGTTTCCGCCGAGGGCCGCGCGTTCGGCGGCGTCCAGGCCATAGAGTTTGAAGGACGCCTTGTCGCAATCCGCCTGATCGCGCCGGATGGCGGCCTTGACAAGTTCCTGCCGCAGGGGCTCGGGCACGTCCTCCCACATTGGCAGGCGGATGCGCCGGAGGTATTGGGCTTGAAAGCGCAGATAGCCTCCACGCATCTGCGTGGAATATGTGGCGATGAACAGTTTGGTCACAGCGGAGAGAAGCACCGCCTGCAACGCGCGCAGATCCCAGGCATCCGAAAGGACGTAGTAGAGATTGTGATGCGGGTAGAACGCCCCGGCGTCGTAGACGATGTGGGCCGAACCCTTGATGTCCGGAATCAGCAGCTTCGGCCGAGTGGTCAACTCGGGATGTATCCGGTCGAGCGTCCGATACCAGGCGTTGGGCGTCTTGCGGGCGCAATGCCTTGCGGCGATCACGTCTTTCCGGG
>JAAZAI010000393.1 GCA_012514445.1 Lentisphaerota bacterium | reverse complement strand
GGATCGGTTCCCGGTTCCCGGACAATCCGCATCGGTGTCGGCGCCGCCGAAGGCGATGAAACAGAAAGACGCCTGGGGGAACATCGACTGGGCGGTTCCCGCGCCGGGGAAGCTGTTCAACCGACGCGCGGCGAAATGGTATCTGGGATACCTGCGGATCATGGCCGGCACCAAACTGGCGCTATGCCAGGATCCACGAGGAGCACTACGACAGGCTCGACACGACGGCGAAAGCCTATTTGGATTTGGTCCGGGCCCACTGCGAAATGCTCACCGGCGGTTCCAAGACCGCCTTCCCCATGTTCAAGAAGTTCGAAACGCAGTACCGGACCACGCCGTCATGGGATCGGGCGATGTCCGTGCTGTTCTCCTACTATCAGAACAAGCCCGAGACCTACGACAAGGCGGCGGATGCGTTGCTGCAAATCTACGACAAGATGCCCGACACCGCCAAGGGACGCCATACCTTGGTGATGCTCGGGGTCTTCTACCACTGCAAAGGCCGCTACGGCGAAGCGGTGAAGACCTTTGAGCTTTGCCTGGAGAAGTGTCCCGAGTACGCGAAAAGCGTAACGGACTATCTTGCGGAGGCCAAAAACAGGCAGGCGGCGCAGTGACGACGCAGACCTCGACTTTCGCGCCGTCCGTGGCAAAGGACCAACACGGCCCCTCGACAGGCTCGGGACAAGCCTTGACGGGTTGCCCGTCGGCGGCAAGGCATGGCCGCCTGCCACGATGATGCGCTCGTAAGGGCGTGTGCCGCCAGTGCGTCAACGCCTCACGGCGCCACGACAAACACTACCGCACAGCGGCACGGAATCCCGCGTGGAATTGTAATATTGAAACCGCATTCCAGATTCCATCGCGGAGACGCGGAGACGCGGAGGCAGGCGCTGGAAGGAGATTGACTTGGCTTTCCCTCTTGAAGACCTGGTTTCGACTCCCCCCCCCCCGCGATACTCGAGCCTCCGCGTGGCCGCTCAACATGCCGCCGTCGAATGTGATCGAAAACATATCGTTACGAGTACGCACGCCCGCAAATTGGTGTTATCGGATTCCATGAGTACCACCTGTCTCGTCTACGCATTGGTAACATTTTGCAGTGCAACACCTGAACTCAGAACCCTTCGCGAGTCAACAATTGTGACTCGCGCCCCAGAATTGCCGCGTTGGTCGCCGTTGGTCACCCGTAGGTCGCCGTTTCGGAATCGTCATTGATTGAATGGTGCATTTGCAGTAAAATCGGAGGCCAGTCAAGCGCAAGAGTCGTGCGTGGGGTATCACGGGCGACGGCGCTTCGCTCAAAATCCGAGGAAATCCACATGAATAAGCTTCCGCTCATCGCCGCCGTCCTGTCCGCCGCCGCGCTCACCGCCTCCGCCGAGATCAAGATCGCCACCGTCGACATGGAGACGGTCATCCTGTCCCATCCGCAAAGCGAGGAGAACAAGGCGAACCTCGTCAAGCTCCAGAAGGAGTTCGAGGCCGAGCGCGACGTCAAGCGCCAGAAGATCCAGGATCTCTACAAGCAGCTCGAGACGATCGCCAAGGAGGCCGACAACGAGGCGCTCAGCGAGCAGGAGCGCAAGAAGAAGTTCAACGCCGGGCGCGACCTGGGCCAGACGATCAAGGAGGAGGAGCGGGCCCTGCGCACGCTCGTGGACGATCTGCAGCGCCGGCTCCAGGAAAAGGAGCTGCTGCTCTTCGGCAACGTCATGTCGGACGTCAAGTTCGCGATCAACGGCCTCGTGAAGTCCGGCGCCTACGACCTGATCCTCGACGCCTCCGCCTTCCGCCCCGGCGCCCCCGTGCCCATCGTGATGTATGCGAACCCCAAGCTCGACGTCACCGACGCCGTCATCCAGGCGATCGGCGGCAAGAAGGTCGACGCGAAGAAGCCCGCAGCCGCCAAGTAGCCCCGGACGGACCTTTCACCATGAAACTTTCCGAAATCGCGGCCCGTGTCGGCGGGTCGATCCCGCCGGAATCGGGGGACGTCGAGATCTCGGGCGTCGCCTCGCTGCGCGATGCGCTGCCGGGGGACTTGTCCTTTCTGGCCAACCCGAAGTACGCCGACCAGTTGCCGACGACTCGAGCCTCGGCGGCGCTCGTCGCGCGCGATTGCGCGCCGCCGTCCTGCGGCGCGGCGCTGGTGCGCGTCGATTCGCCGGACCAGGCGTTCGCGCAGATCGTGCCGCTGTTCACGCCGCCGCCCGTCGCGTACGCCCCCGGCGTTCATCCCTCAGCCGTCGTCGGACGCGGCGTCTCGATGGGCGTGGGGGTGCACATCGGCCCCCACGCCGTCGTGGGCGACGGCGCGGTCCTCGGCGACCGGGTGGTGCTCTGCGCCCACGTCGTGGTCGGCGAGGGCTGCGTGATCGGCGACGATGCGGTGCTCTATCCGCTCTGCTCCGTGCGCGAGCGCTGCCGCATCGGGCGGCGCGTCATCCTCCACAACGGCGTGGTGATCGGCAGCGACGGCTACGGCTACACGACGCAGGTCGGCGCGGACGGCGCGATCGCCGTGACGAAGATCCCGCAGATGGGCATCGTGGAGCTCGGGGACGACGTCGAGGTCGGCGCCAACACGACGATCGACCGCGCGCGCTTCGGCGTGACGAAGATCGGCCGGATGACGAAGATCGACAACCTCGTGCAGATCGGGCACAACGTGCAGATCGGCGAATGCTGCGGCATCGTCTCGCAAGTCGGCATCGCGGGGAGCACGCACATCGGCGACGGCGTGATGATCTGGGGCCAGGCGGGACTCGCCGGGCACCTGAACATCGGCGACCGCGTGGAGATCCTCGCGAAGGCGGGCGTCCACCGCGACCTCGCCGCCAAGGGCATCTACCTGGGTTCTCCGGCGGTGGACCGCCGCGAGGCGTTGCGGCAGTTCCATCTGCCGAAGACCGTCGAGACGCTTCAGAAGGAAGTCGCCGCCTTGAAGGCGAAGCTGGCTGAACTGGAGAAGGATTCGCATTCATGAAAATACTCGTCACCGGCGGCGCCGGCTACATCGGCGGCGTCACCGCGAAGCACCTGCTGGACGCGGGCCACGAGGTCGTGGTCTTCGACAGTCTCGAACTGGGGCACCGCGAGGCCGTCGACCCGCGCGCGCAGCTCGTCGTCGGCGATCTGCGCAATGCGGAGGACATCCAGGCGGCGATGGCCGCGGCGCGGCCCGACGCGGTGATGCATTTCGCCGCATACGCGCTCGTGGGCGAATCCTCGGCCGACCCCGGGAAGTACTTCCGCAACAACGACGCCGGCGGCATCAACCTCGCGGACGCCATGCAGGCGTGCGGCGTGAAGCGCATCGTCTTCTCCTCCACCTGCGCCACCTACGGCCAGCCCGAGGCGATGCCGATCACGGAGGAGACGCCCCAGCGGCCGACGAATCCGTACGGACAGTCGAAGCTCATCTACGAGCAGATGCTCGGCTGGTACGCGAAGATCCACGGCTTCCGCCCCGTCTTCCTGCGCTACTTCAACGCCTGCGGCGCCGAGGGGCGCCTGGGCGAGGACCACGCCGTCGAGACCCACATCATCCCCAACGTGCTCAAGGTCGCGCTCGGGCAGCGCGGCCACGTGGACGTGTTCGGCGACGACTACCGGACGCCCGACGGCACGTGCGTGCGCGACTACATCCACGTCTCGGACCTCGCCGAAGCGCACCGGCTCGCCATCACGTCGGACTTCACCGGCGCGCTGAACCTCGGCACGGGCAACGGCTTCTCCGTGAAGCAGATCGTCGAGGCCGCGCGCAAGGTGACCGGCCATCCGATCCCGGCCCTCGTCGCCCCGCGGCGCGCGGGAGATCCCGATCTGCTCGTGTCGGACCCGGACAAGGCGGCGCGCGAGCTCGGGTGGAAGGCGAGCTTTCTGGAGCCGGAGGCGATCATCGCCACGGCATGGGAATGGCACCGCAAACATCCTCGCGGGTATGCGGGACAGGAGGCATAGACCATGTTGAAGGGCATTTCTCCGATTCTATCCCCCGAGTTGCTGGCCGCGCTCTGCGCGATGGGGCACGGCGACGAGGTCGTGCTGGCGGACGGACATTTCCCCGGCGAGATGTTCGCCTCGCGGCGGTTCGTCCGCGCGGACGGCGTGGACGTCCCGCGCCTGCTGGACGCGATCCTGCCTCTCTTCGAACTCGACGCGTACGTGGACGCGCCGATGACGACCATGGAGGCGGTGGCGGGGGACGCTCTCGACCCCGCCGTGGAGGGCGCGTATCGCGCCGTCGCGGATCGCCATGGCAACGCCTGGGCGAAGATGGCGCGTCTCGAACGCTTCGCGTTCTACGAGCGCGCCAAGGGCGCCTTCCTGATCATCCAGAGCGGCGACACCGCCAAGTACGCGAATCTCATGCTCCGCAAGGGCGTCACGCCCGCCAGCCGCTAGCCTGAGTCAGTCCAGCGCCCAGAGCAGCCCGCGGACGATGATGTCGGCGACTTGCGGCGTGTTCTGGAAGTCCGCGAGGTTGTGCCCGAGCGAGCTGTAGAAGATCTTGCCTTGCCCGTAGCGCCGCGTCCAGACGACGGGCATGACGGTACCCTTGATCCAGGGCGCGTGCTCGGCACCGAACGTGGTGGTGGCCAGCACGTGGTTGCCGGGATCGACATGCATGAAGTACTGCTCGCTGTGCATCGGGAACTCCGCGGGCAGGCCGCGCATGATCGGATGGCCGGGATCGACGACCTTCACGGTGTAGTCGATGATGCCGCCGGGATGCGCCACCCATTGGCCGCCCACCATGAACTGGTACTCGGTGTTGTTGCGGAAGGCGTCGCCCATGCCGCCATGCCAGCCCCCGCAGGCCATGCCGCCGCGGACGGCGGCGAGAAGCGCCTTCTCGTGCTCGCCGCCGATCGTCCCCATCGTCCAGACCGGCACGACGAGGTTGTATTTGGTTTTGAACTCGGGGTCGAGCAGGCAATCCTGCGTGTCGAAGATGTCGACGTGGAGGCCGTGCTCGCGCAGGCGTCCGCCGATGATGTCGGAAGTTTCGACGGGATTGTGGCCGTTCCAGCCGCCGCGGAAGATCAAGACGTTTTTCATGAGGTTGTCCTTGGGTTTAGTCGAGTTCGCCGGCGAGGAGGCCGACGGGAAGCGGCGCGGGGCGCTCGCAGGTGGTGGAGAGGGCGACGCAACGGCCTTCGGCGGCCGATTCGCAGATGCCGCACATGATGTCGAGCACGTGGAAGGCGAGATCGCCGCTGCAGCGGTGGGGGCGGCCCTTGGCGACGCCGGCCGCGAGGTCCGCCAGGCCGATGCCGCGCATGTTGTCGTTGTAGATGAACGGATTGTCCGCCGGCGCCCAGTCGGCGGAGAGCCCCGCCTTGAAGAAGCGGATGTCGCCGTTGAACGCATTGGGGTCGGGGATGTGGAGGCTGCCCTCGGTGCCGTGCAGCTCGATGTCCTTGAGGTTCGAGTGCTTCCAGACGTCGAAGCTCGTGATCAGCGTGATGATCGCGCCGGAGGCGAATTCGAGCAGCGCGGAGACGTGCGTGTCGATTTCGACGGGGAAGGTCTTCCCTTCGTTGGCCTTGAGTCCCTGCCGGAGATCCGTCGAGCGGTTGGTGAACGCGGAGACGCGCGCCACGGGGCCGAGGAGGTTGACGAGCGCGGTGAGGTAGTAGGGACCCATGTCGAAGAGCGGGCCGCCGCCCTTCTGGTAGTAGAAGGCCGGGGCGGGGTGCCAGGACTCGTGCCCGTGGCAGAGCATGAACGCCGTGCCGGAGACGACGCGGCCGATGAGCCCCTGGTCGATCAGCTTGCGGCATGTCTGGTGGCCGCCGCCGAGGAACGTGTCGGGCGCGCAGCCGACGCGAAGCCCCTTGGCCTTCGCCGCTTCGATCACGCGCCGTCCGCCTTCGCGATCGAGCCCGAAGGGCTTTTCGCAGTGCACGTGCTTGCCGGCCTCGATCGCGCGGAGGTTGATCGCCACATGCGACTGCGGGGTGGTGAGGTTGAGAATGGCGTCGATGGACGGATCGGCGAGCAACTCGTCGACGGACATCGCCTTCAGGCCGTATGTCTCGGCGCAGGCCTTGGCGGCCTCGGGCCGCGCGTCCGCGCAGGCGCGCAGGGTCGTCTGCTTGAAGGTCTTTCCGTTCTTCAGGTAGGCATGGCTGATGTTGCCGCAGCCGATCAATCCGATGTTCATGCAAGATCTCCGCTTGGGGTTTGTGAAATGGACTTTCATTTCGAACGACGACTATGGTACGCTTCAAAATGGCAGATTGAAATGGAGGGAACTTTCAAAACAATGGACATTCGTTTCACGCACTTGTCTCCGTATCCCCGTCGTTTCCCGTTGTTGCCGCCGGTGGAGAGCATCGGCTTCCATCCCCGCAAGACGGAGCGGGTGGTCCATGTCTTCCAGAACTGCAACTTCTCGTTCATCCTCGCGGGACGGGGGACGTACGTCCTCCGGGGCGTCGAGCATCCCGTGGAGGCGCCGTGCGTTCTGCTGCAGTGGCCGGGCGAACCCATGGACTACGGACCGGTCGAAGGCGGCGCGTGGACGGAGCTGTTCCTGATCTACCCGGCGCGTTGCTTCGCTGTCCTCCGCCGATCCGGTGTGTTCTCGCCCGGCGAGCCACCGGTCAGGCCGGTCGCCGTCGATCTGGGAGAAGCCGTCGCACGGCTCGAAGATCGTCTCACGGCGAAGCAGCTTGATGCGGACCAGGTCGATGCGGCCTGCTGGGAGCTGATCCTCGCCAGCTACGCGCCGGGGTCCCGGCAGGATGGGCGCCTCCACGCGGTCGAGCGCTGCCGCGAGCATTTGCGCGGCACGCTGGGCGGAGCCTTCGACGCCGCCGCATTCGCGAAATCCCTCGGCATGTCGCTGGCGTCGCTGCGCCGCCGCTGGGCCGAAGAGCACGGCCCGCAGACGTTCTCGGGCTATCGCGACATGATCCTGCTGCAGCGCAGCTGTCGGCTGCTCGTCGAAACGCAGGCGACAGTCAAGGAAATCGCCGCCCGACTTGGATTCGCGGATCCGTATTACTTCAGCCGCCGATTCCGGCAGCTCGCCCGTTGCACGCCTACGGCGTATCGGCGGGCGCACGGCAATCGCGCGTTGGGGAAAATGGCGGAGGGGGAGGGATTCGAACCCCCGGAGCGTTGCCGCTCGCTTGATTTCGAGTCAAGTACATTAAACCAGGCTCTGCCACCCCTCCGGGGTCGGCTTTGAAAACGCGGACAATCTATCAAATGAACCCCGCCGGTTCAACTACAAAAAGCCCGCGGCCAACATCGTTCTTGAAAACCCCCGCCGGAAAGGGTAATTTACTTCCGCATACAGGAGTCACTATGCTATCCGTTTTTCTGAAGGCCAAACTGCACCATCTCACGGTGACCGCCGCCGAGCTCAACTACCAGGGCAGCCTCACCCTCGATCCCGATTTCATGGAGATGGTGGGCCTCCGGCAGTTCGAGAAGATCCTCGTCGCCAATCTCGAGAACGGCGAGCGCTTCGAGACCTACGCCATCGCCGGACACCGGGGCTCCAAGGTCTGCTGTCTCAACGGCGCCACCGCCCACAAGGGCGCCGTCGGCGACCGCGTCATCGTCTTCTCCTTCTGCATGCTCGACGAGGCCGAGATCGAATCGCACCAGCCGCGCATCGCCGTCTTCGGCGACGCCAACGCCGTCATCCGCAGGAGCCCGATCTAGCATGGAACCGGACGGGGCCCAGATCGCCGTGGACTGGCGCTGCGGCGACGGGGCGCTGTGGCGCCCCGACGAGGTGGCCACCCTCCTCTTTGTTTTCGACGGCGCCGGCCGCGTCCTGCTCATCCACAAGAAACGCGGCCTCGGCCGCGGCAAGATCAACGGTCCCGGCGGTCGCCTCGAACCCGGCGAAACCCCCGTCCAGGCCGCCGTGCGCGAAACGCGCGAGGAACTCGGCATCGCCGTCGCCGATCCGCGGTTCTGCGGTTCCCTGCGTTTCCAGTTCACCGACGGCTACGCCCTCCATGGCCACGTCTTCAAAACCACCCGTTGGACCGGCGAACCCGTCGAGACGGACGAGGCCATACCCGAATGGTTCCCCGTCGACGCCATCCCCTACGACCGCATGTGGGAGGACGACCGGCACTGGTTCCCGCTGATGCTCGCCGGCACGCCTTTCTCGGGGCGCTTCATCTTCGACGGGGAGACGATGCGATGGATGTCGCTGGAGCCCGGCTTCGACGAGGAGGACGCCGCCGTCAACGGAGCAACCCCATCCACCAGCCCAGGAGGAGAGACGACATGCAGGTGATGATCAGCAGCATCAAAGTGCCCGACCGCGTCCGCAAGGACCTCGGCAACCTCGACCCGCTCATGCAGAGCCTCAGCCGTTGCGGCCAGCTCAATCCCATTACCGTTTCCCGCGATCTCGAGCTCATCGCGGGCCACCGCCGCCTCACCGCCGCCCAACGCCTCGGCTGGAAGATGATCGACGCCACCGTCGTCGACGGACTCACCGAGGAGCGCCGCCTCGAGATGGAACTCGAGGAGAATATCTACCGCAAGGACTTCACGCCCGACGAATTGCTCGAGGGCGTCAAGCGTCTCGACGCCGTGCGCCATCCCAAGCTCGGCGTGCGAATCTCCCGGGCGATCAAGAGTTTCGTCGGCAAGCTCGCCTTCTGGAAGCGTGGCCGCCATTCCATTTCAACCGGCGCCGCCGAGCCGCCCGCCCGCCGCCTCCCCGCGCCGGCCGCGGACGACGAGCCGGATAGCTTCGGCATCTGATGAAAGCCGGCGCGACCGTCCGCACCGCGATGCTTCTCGGCGCCGAAGGCGTCCGCCGCCTCGCCGCTTCGCGCGTCCTGGTCGTCGGCATCGGCGGCGTCGGCTCGTTTGCGGTCGAGGCTCTCGCGCGTGGAGGCGTCGGAACCCTGACGTTGCTCGATCCGGACCACGTCTCGGAGAGCAACCTCAACCGCCAGCTCGTCGCCCTCGTCTCCACCCTCGGCCGTCTGAAAGTGGAGGTCATGCGCGAACGCATCCTCGACATCAATCCGGAGGCGGTCGTCGAGGCATTGGCGCTGAAATACTCTGCCAAGACGGCAGACGCCGTCGATCTCGCCCGATTCGATTACGTGGTCGACGCCATCGACTCGCCGAGCGCGAAGGTGGAACTCGTCGTCCGCGCGAAGGCGGCGGGCGTCCCCATCGTCAGCGCCATGGGCGCCGGCAACAAGCTCGATCCCGCGCGGTTCGAGTTGGTCGATCTCTTCGCCACGGATCGCTGTCCGCTGGCGCGCGTGATGCGCAAGAAGCTCCGCAAGCAGGGCGTGACGCACCTCGACGTCGTCTTCTCCGCCGAGGAGCCTCGCGAACCGGTGCCGCCGCCGGACGATCCCGGCCCGGGCGCCGGCCGACTTCCGCCGGGAAGCATCTCCTTCGTGCCGGGGGTGGCAGGCCTCGTGATTGCGGGCCATGTGATCCGGCGTCTTGCAGGGGTGTGAGCCATGCGGCCGCTCACCGCCATCGTCCTCGCCATGTTCTGGGTCTCCTGTTTCGCCGAGACCACGCTACGCGCGCCTGGAGGGCTCGTCGGCGCGCTGCTCGTCGGTGCCGTGGCGGCGTTGCTTCCCGGACTGTTCGACGCTCTCGTCGCGCCGGCCGTGTTTCGCCCCGATGTGACCGTTGCCGTCGATCCGCTGGCCCCGGAGGCCCGTCCGCTGGCTTCGGCCGCGCAGGCGGCGCTGCGGCGGGTCGTTTCCACCGAGGCGCCGGTGCGCCTGCTGGTGGCGCGAGCGCCCGGCTTTGATCTGCGAATCGACCTCAACGCGGTGAGAAGTCGCGCCTTCGCGGAAGTCCGGCGCGCGGGTTTGGCGACCATCGTCTCGTCGAGCCAGGCGGCGTTGCCGCCGTTCACCTGCGGCGACGAAACCGCGTGCCTTGAAGCCGCGGATGCCGGGGAGAACGCGCGCGTCGTGATTCTCCCCGCCGTGCCGGGACGATCGCGCTTGCGCGTGATGCCGCATCGGTTGAATGCCTGGCCCGCGGTGATTGCCGAGGTCGCGCTGTTGGGGATGTCGACGGCTGGCGGATGGGCCTTGGCGATGGCGGCCGTGGCGTTGCCCGGCGGATGCGCGCTGGCGGCGCGCTTTTTCGGGACGGCCCGCAAGCAAGGGCTGCATCCGCTCCGCTGGACGCCCGTGGCGATTGCCCTGCACGTCTTGGCGCTTACCGCTACCTTTGCGAATCTGGCCCGATTCGCAGTCTGGTAGGGTTGGCGTTCCGGTCCCAGCCTTTACCTCCTCGTCGTGCCTCCTGACTTTTGCTTTCGCCTCCTCGTCGTGACTCGTTCGAATGGCCTGGCCATTCGCATCTTCAGCCACGTCGTGGCATCGTCCCAACCCTGCCAATTGAAATCTCGAACAAACCTCGGTATTACATCG
>JAAZAI010000392.1 GCA_012514445.1 Lentisphaerota bacterium | reverse complement strand
TGGCGCATTCGCGCAGGCCAAGGGAGAAGTTCCAGCCGTAGTTGGTGTGGAAGGCGCGACGGACGTGCCCTGGCCGGGCGCCTTCGTTGATCATCGCGAAGTCGGGGTTCAGGCGCTGCATCCGCCGGGTGCCTTCGTACCAGAAGTCTTCGGGAACTTCGTCGCCCACGTCGCAGCGGAAGCCGTCGCAGCCGACGTCCTTCGCGAAGTGGGTCATGTTGGCGTAGAGGTATTCGCGGACGGCTTGCGAGGTGAAGTTGAGGTACGGGAAGCGCCATTGCGTCGTCTTCACGGAGCCGTCCTCGTTGCGCTGGAAGGCGTCGGGGATGTCCTTTTGGATGACGTTGTTCGGGCCGCAGTGCAGGTAGACGAGGTCGAAGAAGACTTTGAGGCCGAGACCGTGTGCGGCGGCGACAAAGGCGACGAGATCGCTTTCCGTTCCGTATTCCGGGTCGACCTTCGTGTAGTCCGAGATCCGGTAGGGGTTCTTGGGGGTCTCGAACCCGGACTTGATCTGGCGCGGGCTCCAGCCGGAGCGGTCCATGTCCGTGTCCATTTCGACGAACGGCGTGAGGTAGACGACGTCGACGCCGACGACCTTCACGTGGGGGAGCATGGCCTCGGCGGCGCGGAGCGTACCCTCGCGGGTGAAAGAGCGCAGAGAGATCTGGTAGACGACGGCGGAGGGGAGAAAACTAGGAATTTTCATGTGTATGATGCCTACTTGTTGAAACCCATATGGTTCATGAACTCCCAGATGCGGCCGAGCCACGTGTAGCTGCCCGTGCCAGGAGCGACCTTGAACTGGAAACAGTGGCCTCGACGCACGAGCGTGTGGAGGTCGCTCTGGATGCCCATGCGGCGGAGCTGCTCCCAGGCTTTCACGGAGTTCATCGCAGCCCAGCCGTCGGCGTCGCCGTGGACGAAGAGCATCGGCGGCGTATCCTCGTCGAAGGCGAATTCCGGAACAAGGACCGCCGAATCGGCGTTCCCGCCCGTGGAGTTGACGCAGTCCACTCCGTCAGTGAGGCCGTACGCGGGATAGATGGCGATGCCCCAATGGATTTTGCACGAAAGCTTGTCGAGTTCGTCGATCGGCTCGTAGGCGGGGCTCTGCGACGAGGCCGCGCCCATGAGCGTGAGGTGCCCGCCGGCTGATGAACCCATAATGCCGATGCGGTCCGGATCGAGACCGCGCGCCTCGGCCTGCGAACGGACCAGTCGGATGGCGCGCTGGAGATCCTGCCATGCGGTGACGTGCTTTTCGAGCGGTTTCGCGGGACGCGGCGTGCGATAGTTGAGGGTGACGACCGTCATGCCGTGCGCATTGAGGAAGCGCCGCGCGGGGGCGACTTCGGCGCCATTGGGGTTGTTGCCCTGGTAGGCACCGCCGGAGTAGATGATCTGGATGGCCTTCGTCTTGAGGTCCTTTGGAGCGTGCCACTCGATGAAGGGAATGCACTGGTTTGTCTGGAGATCCGGGATCCGCCCGGCGGGCCAGAGATCCTGCTTCTCGTAGGAGGCGCGGTCGTCGTCGTTCGGGAAACGGGCCATGAGCGGTTTTTCCGGCGGGAGTTCCCCGAGAAAACCCATTTGGCGCATGAATTCCATCGCGCGGTCGAACCACGTGTCGTAGGCGCAGGCCTCCTCCTCCTTGCGCTGGTCCGATCCGAAGAACCCGTGGCCACGGTCCGCGAAGAGGTGCAGCTCGGCCGGGATTTTTTTCTGGCGGAGTCGGCGGTAGACCTGCGTCGATGAAATCGGCGAATACGGATCCTTGCCGCCGTGGAACATGCACATGGGGGCCGTCTTGTCGTCGAACTTGAAACAGGTGTCGAGCGTCGCGTTGGTGGCGTTTCCTACCGTTGTGTTGGGCCCTGTCAGGCCGTCCGACATGCCGAAGGCGATGGCGCACGTGATGGCCCAGTTGATGTGGCAGGGCGTGTCGTCCACCTCGTTGACGCGCTCGTAGGCGGGCGTAAGAGCGCTTGTGGCCAGCAAGGTGGCAAGGTGTGACCCTGCGGACATGGACACGGTGCCGATCTTCTTGGGATCGTAGCCGCGCTTCGCGGCGTCGAGGCGCACGAGGCGGACGGCGCGCTGCCCGTCCTGCCAGGCTGTTCGGTAGATTTCAAGCCCCTCTGGTCGCGGCGTGCGGTA
>JAAZAI010000391.1 GCA_012514445.1 Lentisphaerota bacterium | reverse complement strand
GGGTTGCCCGGCGGCGGCGCCCGGCGTTCACAGTCGTGCGGATCCCGAGGCGAATGGCGCGGCCATTCGAGTGGGCGACGCGTCGTAGCCGCGTCGGTACCGACCGCTTCGGCACCGGCCCCGTCGGCACTGGCTGCGGAGAACCAACCCGGCTACGACGGGTTGCCCGGCGGCGCGCAGGGCCTGCGCGCCCCGTCGTATCGATTACGATCAGAATTACGATCAGGACTTTGTCGGCTTCGACGACGCACACGACGAAGCGTGAATACAGCTTTCAACTCCCCCCAAAAAAACACAATCATGTCACTTTTATGGCATACACCTTGCCCCAGCGCGGATTCAAGTTCACGATTCTCGCTCAACATGGTATCATTATTCCGCATTGACGCCTTCTTCGCTTGGCAAGGCTCTTCCGTCCGAGTCCCCACACCCTACCGCCCATCCATGCCCAACAAGACGTTTTCAATCCGAACCTACGGCTGCCAGATGAACGAGCGCGACTCCGAAGTGCTCGCCAATCGCCTCGTCGCCCACGGCTACCGTCCCGCCGAGGACGAGAAGTCCGCAGACATCGTCGTCGTCAACAGCTGCAGCGTGCGCGGCAAGGCCGAGGACAAGGCCCTCGGCAAGATCGGCCTGCTCTGCGCCGAGCGTCGCGACCGCCCCGGCCTGATCGTCGGGCTCATGGGGTGCATGGCCCAGCGTCTCGGTCCAGATGTCTTCAAGCGCGTGCCCGGCCTCTCCTTCTCCGTCGGCACGCGCGCCGCCGTCAAGATCCCCGAACTCCTCGCCCGCATCCAATCCGGCGAAGACCACTTGTGCGAAACCGCCGTCCTGGACGACGAAGAATCGCGGGAGAGCCTCCACGATTCCTACGCCTCGCCGGAGCATCTCGCCGTGCTGACCCAGCCGGTATCGGCGTTCGTCACCATCCTGCTGGGCTGCAACCGCCGGTGCGCCTACTGCATCGTACCCGACGTGCGCGGCGACGAACACAGCCGCCACCCCGATGAGATTCTGCACGAAGTCCGCGAACTCGTGGCAGCCGGGGTACGAGACGTCACGCTCCTCGGCCAAAGCGTCATGAACTACGGTCGGCGCGACTTCCAGTGGCCAGCCCACATCCCCTCCCCCATGGGCTTCACCGAGCCGCTCCCGCGCCTCTTCGAACTCATCGCCCGCGAAGTCCCCGGCCTCGCGCGAATCCGCTTCACGTCGAGCCATCCTTCCGGCGTCACCGACGAGCTGGCGCGAGCCCTGCGCGAAATCCCGACCGTCTGCCCGCACGTCCACATGGCCATGCAGTCCGGCTCCGACCGCGTCCTCAAGACCATGCGCCGCGGCTACGACGCGGCCGGCTATCTCGCCGCCGTCGCCAAGCTCCGCGCCGCCGTGCCCGACATCGCCATCACCACGGACGTCATCGTCGGCTTCCCCGGCGAGACTGAAGCGGATTTCGAAGACACCCGCCGCGTCATGGACGAGGCCGGCTTCGACAACGCCTTCATCTTCAAGTATTCGCCGCGCCCCGGCACGCCGGCCGCGGAGATGGAGGACGACGTCTCCGAGGCGGAGAAGGCGCGTCGCAACCAGGTCCTGCTCGAAGACCAGGACGTGCGCGGCCTCGCCATCAACGCCCGTTTCGTCGACACGACGACCGAGGTGCTGGCGGAGGGCCCGAGCCTTCGCAACGCGGACCGTTGGTCGGGACGAAACCCGCAGAACAAGATCGTGGTCTTCGACCCTCCGCCCGACATCGTCCCAGGCGATCTCGTCCCGATCCACGTTGTCGAAGTCCATCCCCAGACCCTCTTCGGCGATCCCACGAAGCCCCCACGTTGATGCGGTGACCGAGCCTCGAGCGGCCTGCGGCGCTGCTGCCTTCGTTTCAGCGGCCCGATGCTGCCACCCTACGCGACTTGGACTGCCACGCCCCAGGCGGTCTTCAGGAAAATCGCGAAGACAAGTCCGAGGAGGATGCGGCGGAGCACGCGCGCCGGCAGCCGTCGGCTGACGTGCGCGCCGAGAAACGACGCGGGAATGGATCCCGCCACGACCGGCAGCAGATGCTCCCAGTCGACCTGCAACGCGAGGATTTTGCCGATCGAGCCCATCAGCGCGCCGATGAACACGATGCCCAGACTCGAACCGACGGCCATTTTGATCGGGAACTTCAGCAAGCGCGTCATCACCGGAACGAGCACGAAGCCCCCACCCGCCCCGACCATCCCGGAGAGGAAGCCGATCGCACCGCCGCTCGCCACGCCGGCCAGACGGTTGAAGGAGAGCGCCGCCGCCGCGCCGTCTTCGCCGGGAGATGGCTTGATCAGCAGCGCGAACGCCACCCCGGTGACGACCCCGAAGGCGGCTTCGAGCACTATTCCCGGCACGTGGCGCGACAGCGCCGCGCCGACAAATGACATCGCGCCCATCGGGATGCCGATGGACAGGATCGCGGGCAGATGTGTGGCGCCGCCGCGACGATGCGTGAGCCCCGCCGTCGCCGAGGAGACGAGCACCTGGATCATCGTGATCCCGGCGACCGCGTGCATCGTCAGCAACTCCAGCCCGAGCAGCGGCGGAACGGAGAGCAGCAGCGGGATCAGCACCACCGCGCCGCCGACGCCGAGAAGACCGGAGCAGAAGCCGCCGAAGAGGCTCAGTCCAAAGAGCGCTGCCGCGAGAGTCGTCATGATCCTGCCTCCAGTTGCCGCCACTACGAGAGCCGCGTCTTGAAATCCTCGTAGCCGAAGCTTCGCACGGTCCGGCACAGGCCGTCGCGCGTGCGCAGGACGATCGAGGGCAGGTTGATGCCGTTGAACGTGTTGTTCTTCACCATCGTGTAGTGCGCCATGTCGGTGAAGACGAGGCGGTCCCCAGGCTTGAGGGGCGAATCGAAGGAATACGCGCCGATCACGTCGCCCGCCAGGCAGGTCGGCCCCCCGAGACGGTAGGTGAAGGGTTTCTCCCCTTCCCTTCCCGAGCCGATGATCATGGGCCGGTAGGGCATCTCCAGCACGTCCGGCATGTGGCACGCGGCGGAAGTGTCGAGGATGGCGACGGGGATGTCGTAGTCGTTCACGTCGAGGACGGAGGCCACGAGGAACCCGGTGTTGAGCGCGACGGCCTCGCCCGGCTCGAGATAGACCTGCACGTTCCATTTCGCGCGGAACCGGTCGATGCAGGCGACGAGGCGCTCGACATCGTAGTCCGGGCGCGTGATGTGGTGCCCGCCGCCGAAGTTGACCCACTTCATGCGGGGGATCAGGTTCCCGAACTTCTCCTCGAAATGCGGCAGCGTCCGCTCCAGGACGTCGGAGTTCTGCTCGCACATCGTGTGGAAGTGGAGCCCTTCGATCCCGTCCAGCTCCCGTTCATCGAGGTGCTCGCGCCGAATGCCAAGACGGGAGCCGAGGGCGCAGGGGTTGTACATCTCGACCTCGATTTCGGAATAGCCGGGATTGACCCGCAGGCCGCAGCCGATGGGCCGGTCCGAAGCGTGGACGGCGCCGCGGTATTTCCGCCACTGGTTCATCGAGTTGAAGACGATGTGATCGCAGAGCCTGAGAATCTCTGGAAAGTCGCGGGGATCGAAGGCGGGGTTGAAGATGTGCACCTCGCCGCCCATCTCCTCGCGCCCCAGCCGAGACTCGAACAGCGAGCTGGCCGTGGTGCCATTCAGGTACTTCCCGATCAGCGGGTAGACGCTGAACATCGAGAAGCCCTTCTGCGCGAGCAGGATCTTGCAGCCCGTCCGCCGGATCACGGATGCCAGCAGCTCGAGGTTTTTGACGAGCAGTGCCTCGTCGACGACGTAGCAGGGAGTTGGGAGACTGTTCGGGTCGAAAGCGAGCATGGTAGGAAAATTACAAATCACCAAATTACTAATTATGAAATTACTAAGTACGAAATTACAAATTACGAATTACCAATTACGAATTATGGACAGCGTTGCGTTTGAGGCCGAGTTGGATGGCGGTGATGATGCGGTGGAGTTCCTCCGCATCGGACATGATGCCGTCGAATTCCTCCTGAGAGAGATAGCCGGTGGCTTTGAAGAGCCGTAGCCAGTAGATCGTCTCCCGGGTCTCCTTATAGGCGATCGCGATCTTGGAAGCAAAATCGGCTCGGGACACACCCCCCAAGGCCTCCTCGACATTGGCGCCAATGCTGGTCCCCGACTTGAGTATCTGCCGAAAGAGGACGGCCGCCCGGTGCTCCTTTGCCAAGTGCTTGTAGAGGTTGACGATTCGCACGGCAAATGCAAAGCTCTTCTCCTGAACGGCATTCTCCGTCTTCACTTCCCCTCCCATTCGTAATTCGTAATTTTGTAATTCTGTAATTCGCAATTCTCTACCCGACCAGGGTCGGCTTGAACGACTCCTTCCAGGGGAGGCCCCAGCGATTGAGCGCGGCCATGAAGGGATCGGGGTCGAACTCCTCGACGTTGAAGACGCCGGGCTTCATCCATTTTCCGGTGAGCATCATCATGCCGCCGATCATCGCGGGGACGCCGGTCGTGTAGGAGATGGCCTGCGAACCGATTTCGCGGAAGCATTCCTGGTGGTCGCAGATGTTGTAGACGTAATAACAGACCGGCTTGCCGTCCTTGACGCCTTCGAAGATGCAGCCGATGTTCGTCTTGCCCTTCGTGCGCGGGCCCAGCGACGCCGGATCGGGCAGGAGCGCCTTGAGGAACTGGAGCGGAACGATCTTCTGGCCCTGGAAGTCGATCGGCTCGATGGAGGTCATGCCGACGTTCTCAAGGCACTTCAGATGCGTCAGATAGCTCTGGCCGAAGGTCATGAAGAAGCGGATGCGCTTGATGCCTTTCAAATTGAGCGCGAGCGACTCGAGCTCCTCGTGGTGGAGCAGGTACATGTCCTTGCGGCCGACCCCGTCGAAGTCGTATTCGCGCTTGATGGCCATCGGCTCGGTCTCGACCCACTCGCCGTTCTCCCAGTAGCTGCCCTTGGCCGTGACTTCGCGGATGTTGATCTCCGGGTTGAAGTTCGTGGCGAACGGATAGCCGTGGTCGCCGCCGTTGCAGTCGAGGATGTCGAGCCGGTGGATCTCGTCGAAGTAGTGCTTTTGCGCGTAGGCGGAGAAGACGCCGGTGACGCCGGGGTCGAAGCCGCAGCCGAGGAGCGCCATGATCCCCGCCTCCTCGAACTTCTTCCGGTACGCCCACTGCCACTTGTACTCGAACTTGGCCGTCTCCGGTGGTTCGTAGTTGGCGGTGTCGAGGTAGTGCGTGCGCGTCGCGAGGCACGCCTCCATGATCGTCAGGTCCTGGTACGGGAGCGCGATGTTCATCACGAGGTCGGGCTTGTACGCGCGGATCAGCGCCACGAGCGCGTCCACGTTGTCGGCGTCGACCTGCGCCGTCGTGATCGCGGTGCGGCCCCCGTCGAGCTTCGCCTTGAAGGCGTCGCACTTGGACTTCGTGCGGCTCGCGATGCAGATGTCGGGGAAGACTTCGGGGTTCTGGCAGCACTTGTGGATGACGACGCCGGCGACGCCGCCGGCTCCGATGATCAGGGTTCGGCTCATGTGTTTCTCCCTCCGAGCAGGAGAAGGGCCTCCCGCAGGATTTTGCAGGCCAGCGCAGTGGACGCCCCGGAGGCGTCGTACACCGGCGAAAGTTCAGTGAAGTCCATCGCGACGACGTTCAGCCGCAAGGCCGTCTTCAGCGCCCAGAGCAGACTGACGAAGGAGACGCCGCCGGCCTCGGGCGTCCCGGTTCCCGGGAAGCACGACGGATCGAGGACGTCGAGGTCTA
This sequence comes from Lentisphaerota bacterium, assembly GCA_012514445.1. GTDB lineage: Bacteria > Verrucomicrobiota > Kiritimatiellia > RFP12 > UBA3636 > JAAZAI01. The sequence continues at coordinate 1,241 of JAAZAI010000391.1, read as the reverse complement.
CCGTCACGTAGACGGGCGCGTCGCCGATCTCGTGCACGGCGTCCGCGAGGCGGCTGAAGCCGAAGCGGCACGTCTTGACGTGCTCGGAGCCCCATTCGAACTCCGCGCCGTCGCCGCTGCGAATGCCGAACTGGAAGATGCGTCCGTCGCCCACGAGTTCATGGCAGCGCCGAATGACGCAGGCGTGCGAGAGCTTGACGCCGAGATAGTCGTCGCGCAGATCGGCGTGGGCGTCGAAGTGAACGATGCGAAGATCGGGGTGGCGGCGGACGGCGCTGCGCACGGCGCCGAGAGTGACGAGGTGTTCGCCGCCGAGCATGACGGGGATCTTGCCGTCGCCGAGGATTTCGTCCGCCTGCGCGGCGATGGCGTCGAGCGCGGCCTCGGGACTGCCGAAGGGCAGATCGAGGTCGCCGCCGTCGAAGATGCGCATGTAGGCGAGGTCGCGGTCCTGATACGGGCTGAACGTCTCGATGCCGAAGCTCTCGTTGCGGATGGCGGAGCAGCCGAAGCGAGCGCCCGGCCGATAGGAGGTCGTGCTGTCGAAGGGCGCGCCGAAGATCACGATGCCGCTCTCGGCGTACTCGGCGTCGCAGCCGATGAAGGTGTGTGGATTTCGCGTCATGATTCTGGAATTCTACCATCCTTCACGGAAGTACGACAGCGGAAAAAGCATCCGAAATTCGCCTTGTCTTTCAGGTCCCGATGGCTTAGGATGATGGCCTCAAATCAGTTGGGGTGTCTGCCTGCGGGGCGGACTGAGATCATACCCATCGAACCTGACCCAGTTCATGCTGGCGGAGGGAACCTGATCGCGTCTTCCCCGAGGGGGCGGCATGGGCCGCGGCGCTCCGGCTGATGGTCAACAACCCACCCAGGAGCCATCATCGCATGCAGACCCCCGTCATGGAAGAGCAGATCTCCGGCGCCATCGTCCGGAGCTTTTTCGCCAAGTTCGAACGCCATCTCGCCGTCGACGTCGCACTCGTCGGCGCAGGACCCTCGGCCCTCGTCGCCGCGCGGGATATCGCCAAGGCCGGCTTCAAGGTCGCCCTCTACGAAAGCAAGCTCGCCCCCGGCGGCGGGACGTGGGGCGGCGGCATGCTCATGAACGAGGTCGTCGTCCAGGACGAAGCCGCGGCGATCCTCCACGAGTTCGACATCGGCACCGCGCCGGTGGGCGGCGGCTACCACACCGTCGATTCCGTCGAGATGGCCTCGGGCCTCATCTTCGGCGCACG
>JAAZAI010000390.1 GCA_012514445.1 Lentisphaerota bacterium | reverse complement strand
CCGCCCCTCTCCACCATCCGGCAGAACTTCGACGACATCGGTCGCATCGCGATGGAGAAGCTCGTCGAACGCATGGCCAATCCCGACGCGCCCGCCGAGCCCGTCCACGTCCCCGTCGACTACATCGCGCGCGGCTCCGTCGCCGCGCCGACTTCTTCAAAAGCCAAGATCCACCTCACGGCATAAATAGCGAAAGGCACCATGAAAATAACACGCATCATCCCCTCCGCCGCAGCTCTCCTCCTCTTCGCCGCCACCCCTTGGGCGGCGCCCGTCGACCTCATCCGCAATCCCACCCTCGAAGCCTCGAAGGACGGCATCCGGCCCGACAACTTCCCCTCGCCCGGCGGCGACATCGCCTGGATGACCGAGGCGGACAACAAGTTCATCCGCCTCACGGCGCGCCCCGGAAAACTCGTGATGTGGTACCAGGTCTACGACCTCAAGGGCGAATTCAGCAAGCTCTCCGTCTCCATGCGCGTGCGCCACGACGGCGTCAAGGCCGGCAAGGAGAACTGGCACGACGCGCGCATCATGATGAACTTCGTCGGCGCCGAGGGCAAGAAAACCCCGGTCACGGCCGGACCCTGGAAGGGCTCCTCCGAGGGCTGGAAGGCGTATGCGAAGACCTTCGAGATCCCCGCCGGGACGAAGCAGATCGAGTTCATGCCCTCGATGGCATGGGCCGAGGCGGGCGTCCTGGACCTCGACGACATCCAGCTCACCCTCGACGGCGAGCCCGCCGCCATCCCCGCCGAAAAACTCGGCGGCGCCGCCGCCGCGGCCGCCGCGCCCGTCCCCTCCTTCTTCTTCGGCGGCGGCAAGGCGATGCCCGAGTCCGCCATGCTCAAAGTCAAGGGCAACCGCCTCGTCGACCAGAACGGCAAGGAAGTCTGGCTGCAGGGCCTCGCCATCCCGAGCATGGAGTGGACCCCGAAGGGCGAGCACATCAAGGAGTCCTTCGTCAAGGCCGTCAAGGACTGGAACGCCAACTGCATCCGCCTCCCCCTCAAGTCCGCCTTCTGGTTCGGCGAAGGCGCGAAGCACTACACGCAGAAGGACGGCGGCGAAGCGTATCGCGCACTCGTCGACGAACTCGTCGGCTACGCCACCTCCAACGGCTGCTACGTCGTGCTCGACCTCCACGAGTACAAGGCCCCGACGCCGAAGCACGCCGCGTTCTGGAAGGAGGCCGCCGCGCGCTATGCCAACCACCCCGGCGTCCTGTTCGACATTCTCAACGAACCGCACGGCATTTCCTGGGAGGAGTGGCGCGACGGCGGGAAGCTCGCCGAGAAGAAGCGCGAGGGCGTCGTCGACGAAAACGCCGAGGCGAAGGACGTCGCGGAGTCCATCGGCATGCAGGCGCTCGTGGACGTCGTCCGCGCGACCGGCGCCAGGAACATCGTCATCGCCGGCGGCCTGGACTGGGCGTACTCCCTCACCGGCGTCACCGAGGGCTTCGCCTTGAAAGACCCCTCCGGCAACGGCATCATGTACTCGACCCACGTCTACCCCTGGAAAGGCGACTGGGAAAAGCACTTCCTCGAAGCTGCCAAGCACCACCCCATCTTCGTTGGAGAAGTCGGCTGCCAGGACAAGAAGATGCCCTTCGAGCAGTCGCTTAAGGATCCCTATGCTTGGGCTCCGAAAGTGCTAGCATGCATTCAGAAAAACCAGCTTAACTGG
>JAAZAI010000389.1 GCA_012514445.1 Lentisphaerota bacterium | reverse complement strand
GCCGTGATTGACGAGATTCGTCCGGCCCTCCAGCCCGGCGAGCGCCTGCTCGTGAACCCCACCTCCGGCACGAAGCAGATGACTGCCGCCGCCACGCTCGCCGCCCTGGACGAGTTGATCGGCGACATCGTCTTCACCACCGGCGAGCGCGCGGACGGCGTCGTGATCACCGGCACCGAGCGAATCACCGCCTTCGATCCCGCAGATTTCTTCCGCGAGCGCGACTTGAAACTGGCCCGCGAGTTCTTCGAGGCCGGCGACTTTTCCGCCGCCGCGCGCGTCCTGAAGCCACACAACGCGAAACTGACCCGAGAATACGCGACGGCCTTCACCTGCCATCACTGGAGGCGATTCGACTACGACAACGCGAAACGGTATGGCCAGGGCTTCGGCATCGTATCAGCCGACCGCAAGCCCCGCGACATCATCGCGGACATCCTCGCCTGGTCTGGCCACGCACTTCAGCATCACGATCCCGACACCTCCATCCGCCTGACCTACAAGGCGCTCGAGCACGCCGCCCGGCTCTTCCTCGAGGAGGGAACCGGCCTTGCTCCAGACGAGAGAGGGCGCTACGACGCCACCGCCGTTTCGAACTTGCGCACCGACTACGTCCCCGACCGGGACAAACAATGGATCGCCCTCGGCCTTCAAGCCATCGTGAAAATCCTCACCGGCCTCGGCCATCCCTTCGGCATCGGCTTTGACTTCAGGCTCTTTGAACTCTCTTGCATCCGCAACGAAGGCGCTCACGACATCCGCCCTGCGGACAACAGAGAGGCTCAATCCTACCTAGACCGCGCCACGACGCTCATCGGCATCAATCCCACATCCCTTCCCCAACACCTTTAGTCCCCTCGCTTGCGCCACCGCACCCTGCCATGAAAACCGTCCTCCTCGCCACCACCGGCATGTCCCCCGCCGTCCTCACCGAGACCGTCTGGGCCCTCGCCCGCGAAAAACCCGCCGTCGTCCCCGACGAGGTCTACGTCGTCACTACCGTCTCGGGTGCCGCCAAGCTCAAGGAGCTGCTCTTCGGCCCGGACGCCGCCTGGGAATCCCTCCGCAAAAACATTCTCGGCAAAAAAGCCGGCTGCGACAACCGCCTCGTCTTCGATCCCGCGGACATCGTCGTCGCCCGCAAGAAACTTGGCGGGAAGAAGATCGCGCTCGATGCGCTTACCGATGTCGCCGACCACACCGCCTTCGCCGACACCCTCTGCTCCAAGCTCTGGGAGTTCACCTCGCAGCCCGGCACGCGCGTCATCGCCTCCCTCGCCGGCGGCTACAAGACGATGTCCGCGCTCATGCTCTCCGCCATGCAGCTCCTCGCCAACGACGGCGACCGCTGCACCCACGTCCTCGTCTCCGGCGGACTCGACGCCCCGGGCCTGGGCTTCTTCTTCCCGACGACGAAGGCGCAGGCGGGGTGCGTCCAGCTCATCGACATCCCCCTGATTCCGCTGCGCCGTTGGTTCGACCGCCACCTCGGGCACAAGCCGCCTCCTTCCTACGCCGACCTCGTGGCGCGCGCCGACTCCGCCACGCGACCCTCGCTCGAAGTCGGCCCGTATCCCGCCATCGCCATAAACGGCGCCCGGCAGAACCTCGCGTGCCGTCCCTACACCTACATGCGGTTCTTCGCCGAATGCGCGAAGGAAGGCCGCATGCCCTTCACCGGACTCGACGACATCGCCACAGCCCTTGCGGTCTGGGAGCCGCGCGATTTCAATCTGGCCGATCTCGATCCCTCCGCCTACAAGATGAACAAGCATCTGTCGGAACTCCGAAAAAAACTCCCGGCCCTCGCCCCCTTCCTCCCCAGGCG
>JAAZAI010000388.1 GCA_012514445.1 Lentisphaerota bacterium | reverse complement strand
TCCGCATTTTCGTTGCGCAGTTTGAGCCGCTTTCGTTGCGCAGTTTTAACCCTGCCTCTCCCTTCTTTCGCGTCTTTTGTGTTTTCCGTGGCTAAAAAGCTTCACGCGACGTCATCGACGAAACCGACATCATCGACGCCCCCGGCATCCCGGACCATTGGCTCACCCTGCCACACTCCCACACCCACACACTCCCTCACAAGCCGCCTCAGCTCCCAGTTTCAAATTTCAAGTTTCAAGTTTCCAACCCGCTAATCCTTCAAACACGGGAGCGGCACCACGCAGACGCCGTCTTTCCGACGCACGGCATACCCGTTTCCTGTCATGACCGCCAGAAACGACGGCGGATTCATCTTCCTCTCGTCAATCCGGTCTTTCAGGCGCAGGAGGTTCGCGGCGGCCTCGTCGATTCTCGCCTGGCCCATCTTGACTTCAAACGCGCCCCACCGCCCGTCGTGGAGCGCAACGACGGCATCGGCCTCGAGCCCCGTCTCGTCCCGGTAGTGACACACGTCTCCTCCGATCTTCTGGGCGTAGATGCGCAGATCCCGCACGCAGAGCGACTCGAACAGGAAGCCGAAGGTGTTGAAGTCCTTCAGCAAACCAGCAGGGCTCGTCCGCAAGGCGGCGACCGCGATCGAGGGGTCGACGAAGTGGCGCTTCGCCGTCGCCCGCAAAACCGTCCTGGAACGGAGCGCCGGCATCCATGCGGGCTGGTCCTCGATGACGAACAGCCGCTCAAGCGCCTTCAGGTACGACCGGACGGTGTTTGGCGAAAGGCTTTCATCGTCTCCCGCGATATCGGAGCACAGCGTGGCAACGGACGCCGGGCCGGCGACGTTCCGGGCGATCGAGCGCATCAAGGCGCGGACTCGCGCGGGATTGCGGGACATCCCATCGACTTCGGAAACATCGGTCTCGACGATCGCGTCAAGATAGTTTCTCGCCTGCTGGAGGCCGACGCCCTCGTCCGCACCAACCGCCGCCGGCCAGCCGCCGCGCGCCGTCACAAAGGCCAGATGCTCGACATCCAGTCCGGCAATCCCTTCGGGCTCCGCTCCGGAGAAAAGCGATGCGAGCGACACCTGGCCTGTCGAGTCGCCCGACTCGAACAGGGACATCGTGCGCATCCGCATGCGGGCAATGCGCCCGGTGCCCGTATGCATCACGTCGCCGTCGAGCGGCTTCGTCGAACCGGTCAGGATGAACTGTCCTTGGGCGCCCCGGCGGTCGACGGCAAATCGAACGGCGTCCCAGAGAACGGGTGCCATCTGCCATTCGTCCAGAAGCCGAGGGACGGCGCCGTCAAGCAGCAACGACGGCTTGGCCTCGGCCATGGCCATGTAGTTGGCTGTTTGATCCGGATCCTGCATCATGAGCACGCTGTTGGCCTGTTGCAGCGCCGTCCAGGTTTTTCCGCACCACTTCGGCCCCTGGATGTAGATGGCACCCGACGCCCGCAGCGCCTCGCGAAGCAGCGAATCGGCGATTCTGGGCCTGTAGTTGTTTTTCTTCATGGCGGAAACTCCGGTTTTGCCTGCCCACCCCTTCAGATCTGCGTTGCAAGGGAGAACATACCACACAGCGACTTCCCCTGCAACTGAATTGAGCACTTTAGGACGATTTCATTGCGCAGTTTAGGCCGATTTCGTTGCGCAGTTTGAGGACTACATCTCCATTTTTTCGCGCTTTTTTGTGTTTTTCGTGGCACCAAATTTCACGCCAAGCCCGCCAAGTCCGCCAAGAAGTTTTATTTTCACACAGAGCAACAAGTCACAGAGAACAGCAAAGCCCCAGTTTCCAGTTTCAAATCCCCTAGCCGCTAGCCCCTAGTACCTAGCACCTAGCACCTTCTCCCCTCCCCACACTCGGCGAAGCCGCCTCAGCCCAGTTTCAAATTTCAAGTTTCCAGTTTCCACTCCCATTCGCGTTCATTCGCGTCCATTCGTGGTTCCTCCCCTCCCGCACTCCCACAACCCCCGCGCACCCTCTGCGCCCTTTGCGGTCTTTGCGTGAAATCATCTCACGCCAAGCCCGCCAAGTCCGCCAAGAAGATATTGGGCTCGGTGCCTTTTCTTGCCTTCCTTTTCGCGTATTTCGTAGTTCCCTCCCGCCAC
>JAAZAI010000387.1 GCA_012514445.1 Lentisphaerota bacterium | reverse complement strand
CGACCGCCACCTCCGCACGGCCCTGGAGACGCTCCAGGCGCTGCCGCCGGAGCAGTCGATCGCCCGCCAGGCGGCTTTGCTGAGCCTGCTCGACGACTTGAAGCGACAAGTCGAGAGCCGCTGCGCCTGATCGAGGGCGCATTTTGCCGATCCCCGCGCTGGAACGCCGGTTCCAGCGGGCGGCGCTTGCCGTCGTTCGAGATTTCCCAGCTCATTCGAGCACTGTAAGGATTGCGCGAACAGCGGCTTCGAACGGCTCTTCGACCCTTGCGCGACCCGCTTGTAGGCGTCTGCCATCCCGATGACGGCGCGAGTGGGGTCGCGTTCACGTCGGCGCGACGCTTTCGCGCAAATCGACGACCGGCTCGACCCAGATCCGCGGTTCGGGCGTGGAGGCCAGGATCGCCTCGACTGCCCGCTCCACGAGCGCGCCCGGTGGCGCCCAGACGCCGCCGATGCGCGGGCTGTCATAGCGCGCGAAGGGGTGGTCGGGCGAGCTGACGAGCACGCTGACATCGGTCGGGACGCGCAAGGCAAGCTCGCTCATCGCGCGCAGGCCGGCGTGGGCGCCGGCGAGCGTGTCGAAAATGAGCGCCGTGGGGCGCGGTCGCCGAGCCATCAACTGGCGCGTCCGCGCGTAGGCGGCCTTCCCGGTGTCGCCCCAGGCGCCGGTGCGCTCCGAGGGGACGACGATCCCGGAGGGAGGGATTCCCGCCTTTTCGACGGCTTCTCGGAGACCTTCGAGCTGCAGTTCGCCTGCGCGGCTCCACGGCTCTTCGCGCACGTAGGCGATGCGCGCATGTCCGTTCGCGGCGAGCGCCTCCACCTGCCGCCGCCCGATGGCGCGGTAGTCCGGCGACACGGCGCAGACTCCGGCGCCGCGGCGGACGTGCTCGTTGGGCTGGAGCATCGCGCACGGACACCCGAGCGACTCGAGCGCGCGCAGATCCGGCTTCTCGACCACGCCGCCCGGCGCCATCAGCAGCAACCCCACGGCGCGGGCTTCGCGCGCCATCGCGACGATCTCCTCCATCGGCGTGTCGGGGTTGAGCTTGATCGTGAAGGGCGTCATGCCGTGCTGGAGCGCGAGACGCTCCGCGACGTCCACCTTGAACCAGTAGTCGTAGGAGAACCAGTTCGGGTAGGCGATGGCGAGCACGCCGTTGCGGCCGCGGCCGCCGTTCGTCTGGATGCGGTGCGCCTCGCGCGCGACGAACGTCCCGCCCTTGCCGCGGCGCACGACGAGTCCCTCCTGCTGGAGTCGGGTCATCGTCTTGTGCGCGGTCAGTCGCGAGACGCCGAACTGCTCGGCAAGCGCGACCTCAGTCGGCAGCCGCGCGTTCGCCGGGAGCGTCTTGATCAACTCGAGCAGATGCGCCCGGATGACCAGATGCGCGGGGGTTTTCTTCCGCAGTTCTTCAGGATTCCGACTAGTAGTTTTCATTGAGCAATCGGCGAGGATGGAATGCCGGATCAGAATATCATGCGTCCGCCAAAGATCAATCCCGATCTTCGCATCATCTGGGAGATCCTCCGACGCTTGGCATTCATCGAAATTCCAGCCAGCGCCTCATCGCACGACCATCACCGACATGCCGGACGGCGGGACTCTGACGCCGTTCAAGACGATTTCGCTGCCCGTGTCGGTGAGCGACAGCGGCCCCGTCGGCGTGAAGCCGAGGTCGGCGACATCGAACGTCGGCACCAGATCAGGCGAAGCGCCGAGCGTTCCGTAGCTGAACAGCACGGTCGAGCCTCCGTTCTTGAACCCGTCGCCCAGCTTCAGCGTCCAGTTGTTCACCAGCGTCAGCGTACCGGCGACAGTCACGGCGTCCACGGCCTCGAAGTCCATGTTAGCACCGCCATTGATCTTGAGATCAGCCGCAAACGACGGCGACCCGGTTTCCAATGTCGCGAGAAGCTTGCCACCGTTGGCAACCGTAGTCGAGCCGCCGACGATCCCCTTGCCGCCCAGTGCGGCGCCGGAGTTGACCGTGACGTTGCCAGTCGCGGCCGTCTGGTCGCCGTCGATGAGCAGCGAGCCGCCGCTACTGTTCAGGGTCGTCGGTCCTCTGTAGGTGTTGTCCGCTGTAAACTTCCAAGAACCCGTGCCGGATTTGAACACCGTCGTGATCGTCGAGGCCGAGGGATCGGGGATCAGCGCGTTGAGCACGTTGCCCTCGCTGTCGCCCGAGAACGT
>JAAZAI010000044.1 GCA_012514445.1 Lentisphaerota bacterium | reverse complement strand
TTGCCCTCGGCGTCCGGCGCCCCGCACATGAAGGTCTGGAAGATGGTGAAGAACAGGCTGCCGTTCGTCGGCACCTTTCCCTTCTTGCGGATGGCGTCGGGGGCGATGCGCACCATCGCGTCCTCGGGGAACGAGGAGAATTCGTTGAACGCCTGGTTGGCGAGCACGTTGCGGTCCGCCAGGAAGAGGATGCGCGGGTGCCGCGCGACCGTGCCGGCGTCGGAGCGCGTCGACGACAGGTTCCAGCGGCTGTGGAAGAGCTTCCAGACGATCTGGAAGGCGATGAACGTCTTGCCCGTGCCCGTGGCGAGCGTCAGCAGGATGCGGCTGCGGCCCTCGGCAATGGCGTCCATCACACGCCTCACGGCGACGTCCTGGTAGTAGCGGGCGGGGTGCGAGCCGCCCCGGTCTTCGAAGGGCACTTCGGCAAAGCGGTCGCGCCAGTGATTCGGGGCTGGAAAGCATCGCGCCCAGAGTTCGTCGGGCGTCGGGTAGCGCGGCACTTCGCCCTCAAGGGGACGCGATTGACCGGATTGACCGGATTGACCCGGAGCCATGTCGACTTCGTAGACGCCCTGCCCGTTGGTGGCGTAGGCGAAGCGGATCGAGAGGCGTCCGGCGTATTCCTTGGCCTGCCCGACGCCTTCGGTCAGCGGACGGTCCCACGCCTTCGCCTCGACGACGGCCAGCCGGGTGTTGCGGTACTCCAGCACGTAGTCTGCGATCAGGGGTTTGCCCCGGCGTCCGCGTCCTTCGATGCGCCCGGGCGAAATCGAGAACTCCCGTCGGATGCGGCTTCCCTCGACGACGCCCCATCCCGCCGCCTTCAGCGCGGGATCGATGTGTTCGGCCCGGGTTTCGGATTCGTTCATGTGCGGTGGCTCTTGGGTTGGGACCGGATTGACCTGATTGACGGTATTGACCTCATTGGCGCCGGGCGGCAGCGCGTTGCCGCCGCCCGTCCGGGTTGCGCTGGGCAGGCTTCGGTCAATCGGGTCAAACCGGTCATGTCGCTCGCGGGTTTCATGCAGGTCTCGTCCCCTTGCACTCGGGATAGCCCGAGCAACCCCAGAAGTCGCCCTTTGCCGATTTGCGACGCCGCATGCCCTTGCCGCAAAGCGGACATTCCGGCGCGTCCGCGTCCCGTTGCTGCTCGCGGGCCTCCACGCGCTTGCCGGTCAGACGCTCGCTGAACCCGCCCGACTTCAAAAAGGCGTCGCCCTGCGCTTCGATCTGGCTCTTCAGCATGGCGAGCGCGCGCCCGATCAGGATCAGCATCGCGTTGGCCACGACCACCCCGTCGTCGGAGTCGAGCCAGCGGGCGTACTTCTGGCGCTGGCTCAGCGCATGGCGGGCGGACTCGTGGACCCTGTCGTCTTGGAAAGTCGGATTGTCGAGCGAGATCGCGTTGACGGCCTTGGCCTCCGGCGAATGGACGGACCACGGGAGCTGACCGCGATCGAGGATGTAGATCTCGTAGTCGCCCCGCAGCTCGCTCAAGCTCGCGCGGGCCACGTCGGTGAGCTTCATTTCGGTGTCCTTCGAGGTCGCGGAGCGCTCCGAACCCTCGATGATGTTCTGCCGACCGCTTCGCGCGGCCTGGGTCATCTGGTCGTACTGCCGCCCCTTCGGATCGTAGAACTTCTCTTTCGCCTCGCGCGGATCGTTCGTGAGGAACTTCCGGCAAAACCGTAGATTTTCAAGCTGCACGATCGTGGCCAGCGTGAACGAATGCAAATGGCGGAAACCTCCGTGCGCGTCGAAGAGTTCAGACATGGCGACCTCCTTGTTGTGGTTGGGACCGAATTGACCTGATTGACCGCATTGACCCCGCATGTGCGGGCGCCGGGCGGGGATGCGTCGATGCCGGCCGCCGGGGTTGCGCCGGGCGGGTTCCGGTCAGTCGGGTCAATGCGGTCAATGCGGTCATAGCTCCCCCGAAAACGCCCGGTGCAGCAGCGCCTGCTTCAACTCCTCCAGCGCGGCGAGCTTGCGGGAGCAGATGGCGGCGAGACGGCGGGTTTCGGCCGAAAGGGCGTCGAAGCTCTTGACGATTTCGCGCTGACGAATCAATG
>JAAZAI010000386.1 GCA_012514445.1 Lentisphaerota bacterium | reverse complement strand
GTAGCCGATGATGAGCATCGGCAGCGGCGTGTTCAGGTTCGCCACCGCCCGCATCGGCTCCAGCGCGAGCGGCGGCAGCTTGAACGACGCGAGGAAGAACGCGACGCCGACGGCCACGCTCGTCACGCCGGGGTTGAGCAGCAGCTTTCGGGCGCTCACGTGGCGCGCCTCGCCGCTCATCAGCACCAGCCCGTAGCTCCACAGCGCAAGGTTGAAGACCGCGACGACCGCCGCCCCGTAGAAGACGCCGACGTCCCCGAGCAGCTCCTGCTGGAGCGGAAACGCCATGTAGCCCGCGTTCGAAAACACGAGCGCGAAGCGCAGCACCTTCTGCCGCTTGTCGAACGCGTCGCGGACGAGACCGTGCGCGAAGGCGATGTTCAGGAGATGGTAGACCACGCCGATCAGAAACGCCAGCGCCAGACCGCCGAGCATCGAACGGCTGAACTCGCGCTGAAACGACACGACGATGATGCAGGGCGTGACGACGTACAGGACGAGCTCCGTCATCCCGGCCACCGTTTCCGCGTTGAGTATCCTGAGCTTGTTGCACAGGAAACCCAGTCCGATCAGAATGAAGAGCACGGCCACCTGTTGGCCGACGACGAGGAAGCTTTCGAACATCGCTAGGACACGACGACCGTGAGCGCGGCCGCGCCGTTGGGATCGCCCTTGCCGATCACCTCGACCCGCCTGCGGCCCTTGCCCGTCGACGCGCTGCGCGTGCGGGTGAGACCGCCCGGACTCGTCAGGGGCAGGGTCAGGACCGTGCCGTCCTCGGGCAGATCCCCGGCGTCGAGCACGAGCAGGCCCTCGGCGGCGGGAAGCCGTTCCTCCCCGGCGAGGGCGGAGGCGAGAAAATCGATCGGGGCCGCGAAGATCTTGTCGAGATCGCCCGGCACCAGATCCTCGGCCTTGTCCGCCGCTTCGGACGCTGCGGCCTTGGCGATGACGCGCAGGAGCTCCTCCGCCGCGGAGTCGGACAGCGCCTGCGAGACGGTGAGTTTGAGCGCGAAGCGCCCCTCGACGGCGTCCTTGAAGAGGATCGCGTCGGCCCAGTCGGACGCCTTGAACTCACAGAAGTTCCTGCGGAGCGTCACAATGCGCGTGTAGCGTTTCGCGGGCGTCCCGTTGCGAGGCCAGACGAGCTCAGCCGTCACGGCGTGCCGGCTCTCGGATGGTTTTGTGACGGACCCTGCCACGAGCAGGCGAAGGCTGCCGATGGCGACTTCGATGTCCCTTCGTTTCACAGCGGCCATGACGATGCTCCTTTCGAAAGTGTTTCCGGGATTTGCGTGGGATTTCCTTTGTCGCGAACTTTGTCGTAAGCGTTGTCGACCCTGTTTTCACCGCACGGGATCGCGACAAAGCACGAAAAAGCTTGATGAAAACGCCATCTTCGAAAAAATCCGTAACAATGCAAAGCCCTGAAGGCCCCATCCGAAACGGCTCAGCCCTGCGGCGCCACCGGTTCAACGGCTTCGGGCTCGGCTTCCTTCACTTCGGACACAGGCTCCGCAGGCACTTCCGCCTCGACGGCCGGCTCAGGATCCGCAGCGGCAGGCGTCGGCTCAACAGGCGCTTCCGTCTCGGCAGTCGGTGCGGCAACAGGCGCCTCGTCCTTTACCTCGGGCGCCGCAGGCGCCTCCGCCTCGACGGCCGGCTCAGGCTCCGCAGCGGCAGGTTCAGCCGCGGCCGGCGCTTCCGCCTCGGCGGCAACAGGCACCTCGGCCTTCGCCTCCTCCCCTGAACCCTGAACCCTGTCCCCTGAACCGTCCGCCGCCTTGGCGGCGGACGGGTTCTGCTTGGGGAGGTTGGCGAAGTACGGATGCTCCTCGGGCAGCGCGAGCATGCCGTTGAAGTATTCGATCACGTAGCCGCGCTCCGTCACGAAGGCGAGCTGCTTGTGGATGGCTTCCGCCATGTCCTTCGTCACGCCGTCGTGCACGATCTCGGCGAGCATCTGCGTGCGCGTGCAGCCCGGATGGAGGGTGATGTAGTCGAGGATCATCCGCAGTTCGGGCACGGCGTGCTGCGCGTCGAGGGCGACGGGCTCCTTGTGCATCACGAACTCCTCGCGGTGCGAGTCGCTGGCGCGGAAGAGCGCGAGCTTGCGGCTGCGAAGGCCGCCGCGCACAGCGAAGAACAGGGAGGCGGTCTGCACGAGCTGTTCGCGGCTCCAGGCGGAGGCGATGGCGTCGAGGAGGAACCGGTCGTTCATGGCCTTGGTGGCGACGTGCGTCGCGGTCACCTGCTTGTCGGCGCGCATGAGGGCCGGGGCGATCTCGCGGAGGAACTGCTCTTCGGCCGCTTCGAGCGAGAGCCGGACGGGTTCGGGCGCGGCCTCGGCGGGCGGGGCTTCAACCGGAGCCTCCGGCGCGGGAACCGCTTCGGCGGGAGCCTCCGGCGCGGATGCGCCTTCGGCGGCGGGCGTCGCCTCCGGGCGCTTCTTCGCATGGCGCGGCTTGGCCGGTGCCGGCTCGGGCTTGCGCACGTAGACGGTCTGCTTTGCGGCCTCCTGGCGCCACTGCTCGATGGCCTCGGGCGTGTTGACGAGCTCGATGCGCGCACGGTACTCCTCTTCGGAGCGTCCGGCGCACTCGCCTCTGAGCATCGCCTGGATGCGCTTGTTGTAGCTGTGGTGGTTGGGCGGGGCGAGGAGCTTGCCGGTGAAGCCGCAACGCGCGACGCTCGTGAAGTTGCCCGAGGGCGGCTCGACGGCGATGTCCTCCGGCGTGAACCATTCGGGGAAGTGGACCGACATCAAATGGCCCTTGAGCGCCTCCTCGGACATCGCGAACCAGCCGCAGGCCGTGCATTGGTGGAAGCGGCGCTCGCGGTGCTCGGCCGTGAACTCCAGACGCACCTCGGTCGAGTCCGGATTGTCGAAGAACAGCTTCACGAGGCTGCGCAGCGGAATCGCGCGGTGGCCGGCCTGCACCTTGTGGGCGATGACGGAGAGCGCCTTCTGGTCGGGCAGGAAGCGGATCTCGAAGGGCAGCGGTTCGCGCGGCGCGGCCTCGCGCCCGCGGAAGTCGCGGTCGCGGAAATCGCGGCGCGGCGGCCGGTCGGAGGCCGGCTCGGACCGCGTGGCGGCGACGCCCGGGCTTCCGGCGGCCATGGGCGGACGGGGCATGCGGGGCGCGGGGGCGTCGCCGAAGCGGCGGCGCGGATCGTCGCCGCGCGGGGCGCCGCCGGCGGAGGGACGTCTGAAGCGATCTCCGAGGCCGCCTTCGCGACGATCGCCGAAATCGCGGCGGCCTTCGTCGCGCCTTGCGCCGAAATCGCGTCCGCCGCCGCGCCGCGGTCCGGCGTCGCGCGAACCGCGTTCGTCGTCGAACGCGTACTTCTTCATGTTCCCGGCGGAATAGCTGTCGGAAGACTTCTTCGCCCAGTCGGGAGCCAATGTAAAGCCGTCAAGGAAGCCGGCCTCGTCCTGTTCGTCGCTCATTATGAACCTCGCGCGCAGCCTCATACTGCATTTAAACACCGGAATTCTAGCGACTTTGCCCAAGAAGGTCAAGAAAGGGTTGCATGAAAAAAAAAAGGCGGACCCTTTCGGATCCGCCCTTGTGCTACCGACCTTGATGTGTCGGATTAGTTCGTCTTGCGGCCGGCGGTGCCGACCTTGCTCTCGCGGGCCTTCTCGTGCGGGCGGAGGCTGCGGCAGACCGCGCCGGCCTTCCACATCTCGCTGTTGGCCATCGCGTCGAGCTGGGCGTCGAGCTTCTGCTTGTAGTCGGGCGTGCCGCAGTCGCGGAGCACTTCCTTGCACTCCTGGCCGGTGACGACGGACTTGTAGAGCTTCTTGAAGACGGGCAGGTTCGCCGCCTTGAAGATCGGCCGCCATTTGAGGGCACCGTGCTGGGCCGTGGCCGAGCAGTTCTTGTACATCCAGTCCATGCCGTTCTCGTCGACCAGGCGGATGAGGCTCTGGGTGAGCTCCTCGACCGTCTCGTTGAACGCCTCGCTCGGCTCGTGGCCGTTGGCGCGGAGCGTCTCGTATTGCGCTTCCATGATACCGGCCAGCGCGCCCATGAGAACGCCGCGCTCGCCGACGAGGTCGGAGGTGACTTCCTTCTGGAAAGTGGTCGGGAAGAGGAATCCGGAGCCGATGGCGATGCCGACGGCCTTGCAACGCTCATCAGCGCGGCCGGTGGCGTCCTGGTAGACGGCGTAGCTGGAATTGATGCCCGCGCCGCTGAGGAAGTTGCGGCGGACGTTCAGGCCCGAGCCCTTGGGCGCGACGAGGATCACGTCGACGTCCTTAGGAGGGACGATGCCGGTCTGCTTGCAGTACTCGATCGAGAAGCCGTGGGAGAAGTAGAGTGCCTTGCCCTTCGTGAGGTGCTTCTTCACGCTCGGCCAGATGATGCGCTGCGCGGCGTCCGTCACGAGCATCTGCAGGATCGTGCCCTTCTCGCAGGCCTCCTCGATCTCGAAGAGCGTCTTGCCGGGAACCCAGCCGTCCTTCACCGCGCGGTCCCAGTCCTTCTTGAACTGCTTGGACTGGCCGATG
>JAAZAI010000385.1 GCA_012514445.1 Lentisphaerota bacterium | reverse complement strand
TTTGCAAGAGCCTCTGAAATGTTCTTCCCGTCTTCCTCTTTGATTGGTGCGGGATGTTCTTACGGTCGCAAAAACAGGGGGTGAAATCGGCTGTAAGGCCTGTTTTTAGGGTTGAAAATACGGTTAAGTCTTTTGTGTTGAGCATAGTAGCGACGACTACCGTCGAGAATGACCGTCGAGTATGAAGGCGAAAAAGAACGGTAAGTCTTTGGTGTTACGCATAGTAGCGACGACTACCGTCGAGAATGCCGTCGCGGGCGCGGTCGATTGCGGCGCGGTCGCCTGCCTGTGGCGTTCGCAACGCAGATAGGGAGACCGCGCCCCCCCCTGCCGTTCGCATGGCTTTGGAGCGCGGCGATCCCTTGCCGTCGCCGCGGCGCTCGGAGATTGCGTCCGGCCTTCGTGGCGGGCGCTTGCCGGCGCCTGTCGAAATATCTGTCGGTGGGCCGGTTGCATAGCCTTGTGCACAACTGTGTAACTTTGTATGCATATACTTGAATCGCAATGATTTAATCGTATTTCATATCAAAAAAACCGCTTGTGCGATCTTGTGTTTTTCGCTATTATCCATTGAATATTTCTTCTCGGTAGTTTTTCGGTTCAGAACTGGAGCCATGATGGATACGACAACGAACGGCGGCGGCAAGGGCGGCATCATCACATGGCGTTCGCTGATTTTCGGCCTCCTGGGCATTTTCATCATGTCCGGGCTGTCGGGGTACCACGACAACGTGCTGGGCGGCACGATCATGATCGGCAACCACATGCCGGGCGGCGCGTTCGCCTACTTCATGGCCATCGGGCTGGGGTGGAACGGGCTCTGGGTGCTGCTCGACCGCGGGTTCGGCTGCGGCGGGCGGCTTCGCGACACGATGGCGCTTTCGATGCGCGAACTGCTCGTCGTGATGGCGGTGACGCTGGTGGCGTGCTTCCCGCCGACTTCGGGTCTGGGGCGCTACTTCCATCGGCAGATCATGCTGCCGTGGTACTATCTGATGAACAAGCCCGACTGGGCGGCGCACGGCATCCTCACCGAGTTCCTGCGGCGCGAGCTCTTCCCGGAGCCATGGCCGGGCCTGGGCACGACCAGTCAGGCGTACGAGACGGTCTATGTGGGCTTCTTCACCGGCATGGCCAAGGGGGCGGAGGCGGTTTCGTTCAGGGAACTCCCGCTGGGCGCCTGGGTGAAGCCGATGGCGGTGTGGGCGCCGGTGATCTTCCTGATGTCCCTGAGCATCATCTCGCTGCAGTTCCTCGTGCAGCGCCAATGGTCGAAGCACGAGCAGCTCAGCTACCCGGTGGCGCAGGTCGCCGGCAGCTTCTGTACGATCTCCGGCGGGCGCCGCGGCGTCCCGGACGTCTTCCGCAATCCGCTCTTCTGGTGGGGGTTCGTGCCGGTCGCGACGCTGCTGACGATCCACTACCTCTCGATGTGGTTTCCTCAGGACGTGCCGAAGCTCGCCACGATGATGCCCAGCTTCAAGTCCTGGTATCTGCCCGTCACCACCAAGATCCCGGTGCTGCGCAAGGTGCCGGACATCTGGAGCGTCAACGGTCAGACGCTCTACTTCACGATCCTCGCGCTGGCGTACTTCGTGAGCTCCGAGGTCAGCCTGACGATGGGCATTTCGGTGATCAGCCTGGGGATATTCGGCTCGGCCTACTACTTGACCACCGGGACGCCGCTGGAGGGTTCCTGGATCCAGTCCAGCCGCGCGGGCGCCTACATCGGCTACACGCTGATCCTCGTCTACACGGGGCGCACCTATTTCAAGGCCGTGTTCGCCAAGGCGTTCTTCCTCCGCCGTCATCCGCCCGCCGGGCATGAAGAGGAGGATGAGGAGCGGGTTTCGGTGCTGGCGGCCCGTGTGCTGGTCCTCGCGTTGGCGGGCTTCATGATCGTCCTGTCCTGGATCTTCCAGTCCTGGGTCGTCGCGATCTTCTACAGCCTGCTGCTCATGATCCTGTTCCTCGTGATCTCCCGCGTGGTCTGCGAGACGGGCGTGCCCTTCATCCAGGGCAACTGGATGCCGGGGGACATTTTGGTCCGGCTCTTCGGGCCGGCGGCGATCGGCCCCTATGCGCTGCCCGCGATGCTCTGGATCACCGGCATCTTCGCGCAGGACCCGCGCGAATCGCTCATGCCCTACGTGGCGACCGGCGTCAAGGCCGCCGAGGACGGCGGCGTGAAGCTGCGCAAGCTCTTCTGGGTCCTCGTCGGCGCCGTCGGGCTCGCCCTCGTGATCGCCTGGTTCAGCTCGACCTTCTTCCTCTACAACTTCAATCCGATGTCGGACAACTACGCGTCCCAGTGGCCTGTGACGGGCTATTTCGACCAGACGGCGCGCAACTTCAACATGATGAAGGCCTCGGGTGTCTTCGAAGCGAGCAAGGCAGCCGGTCCCGTGGCGCGCCTGGCCATGTCCCGATCCAACCCGATGGAGGCTCGTTTCTTCGTCTACGGGATGCTGGGGGTCATGGGCCTCTCCGTGCTGCGCTTCCGCTTCTCGAAGTTCCCGATCCACCCGGTGCTGTTCCTCGTCATGGGCACGTACCCGGGCAATTCCACCTGGGGCTCGTTCCTCGCCGGCTGGATGATCAAGTCCCTCGTCGTGCGCTTCGGCGGCGGCGGCGTGTACCAGCGTCTGAAGCCGCTCTTCGTCGGCCTGATCGCCGCAGAGCTCTTCATGATCGGGCTTTCGGTGCTCATCGACTTCCTCTACTTCTTCGTGCACGACGGCACGCCGTCGCCCGTGAAGTTCGTGATCATGCCTGGCTAGCGGCGCCCGCCGCGCACTCCCAACGCACGTCAACCCCTTTCCACACCCCATGAGCAAAAGCAACACTCGAGCCATCGACGTCCGGAAGCAGCACAGCATGTCTCCGGGCGAAACCCTCCGGCTGTGCATCAAGGGCGTCAAGCACCGCCTGCTGCGATCCATGCTGACGCTGGCCGTCGTCGTGCTCGCCGTGGCCTTCTTCATGTTCCTGCTCTCCGAGAGCATGTTCCAGCGCGCCACCGGCCTCGGCGTCCAGGCCGAGACGAAGCACGAGCGCCTCTCCCAGCAGCGGCTGACGCGTTTTCTCTCCCCCGCCACCGAGGCCGTGACGGTCCGCCGCCTCGCCGATGCGTGGAAGGCTCAGGACGCGGAGCAGCTCGACGAGTTCGCCGCCGTCGCCAGCCTCGACCGCGAGCGGATCGACGCCCTCGCCGCCGAGGCGCGGCGCGAGATCGAGTATGCCGCCTGGCTCGACGCCATCCCCGCGGGCAAGCGCACCGTGCTCATCCGCAAGACCTCCGGCCGCGCCGCGCTGGCCTTCGTGATCGCCGATCTCGACGGCTTCCGCTCCCGGCTCAAGCCGATGATCGACATCAAGGTCCCCGGCGGGCTCGCAGCGTTCGAATCCTTCCTCTCCCGCTACCCGGAGTACCAGCAGGCGACCGCCGCGCTCAACGCCGCCTGGAACGCCAAGGTCGCGCAGGCCTCCGCCGCCCTGGCCGAGGCCAAAGCCGGCGGCGCGCAGGACGACGCCGACTGGATCGTCGACGCCCCCGACGACGCGGCGGAGCGCTGGCGCGCGGCCATCGCCGCGCTGGGCTTCAGCTTCGACGCCCCCGCCCTCGCCTTGATGCGCGAACAGCTCCGCGCCTCCCGCGAATGCGCCGAGGTCTACAAGGCGCTCAACACGCGCCAGATCCGCGAGGCGTGGATGCGCGAATACCAGGAGAACACGCCCTCCACGGCCGAGCAGAAGATCCCCAGGCTCGCCGAGCCCCGCGCCGCGAAGATCTTCGAGGGCGTGTTCGACGCCGAACTGCTCAAGCGCGTCGCCGTCAAGACGCGCTACGAGCAGAAGCTGACGTCGCTCGAACGGCGACTGGCCTTCGTCACGTCCCAGAACGGCGGCTTCCTCGGCCTCAACGGCCGCCAGGTCTTCCTGCTGGCGATCTCGTTCGTGGTCTGCATGGTCGGCATCGCCAACGCGATGCTCATGTCCATCACGGAGCGCTTCCGCGAGATCGCCACGATGAAATGCCTCGGCGCGACGGACACCTACATTCTGATGCAGTTCATGATGGAGGCGGGGATGCAGGGCTTCTGCGGCGGCCTGCTCGGCGTCGTCATCGGCTTCGCGATCGCCGCGGTCCGGGGTTTCGCGGCGTTCGGTTCGCACCTGGCCGCCTACTGGCCCTGGGCCGATCTGGCGGCCAGCGGCGTCGTGTCCCTGCTGGCAGGCGTCCTGCTCGCGATCCTGGCGTCGGTGCAGCCCTCGTGGTCCGCCTCGCGCATGGCCCCGATGGAAGCAATGAGGGTGGAATGATGAAATTCGACGAAGCGAAATACGCCGAACACCGAGAGGTCCTCGTCGCCGTGCACGACGTGCGCCGCGTCTTCATGCGCGGCGAGGAGGAGGTCCGCGCGCTCGACGGGATCGACCTCAACATCTACCGCGGCGAATACATCTGCGTGATGGGACCTTCGGGCTCCGGCAAGTCCACCTTCTTCAACATGGTCGGCGGCCTGGACTCCCCCACGCACGGGCGCGTCTTCATCGACGGCGTGGACATGGCGCAGCTCAACGCCGACGAGCTGGCCTTCCTGCGCTGCCGCAAGATCGGCTACGTGTTCCAGCAGTTCAACCTCAACACCGTGATGACCGCGCTCGAGAACGTCACCCTGCCCATGGTCTTCGCCGGCGTCCACGCCGACGAGGCGCGCGCGCGCGGCATGGCGCTGCTCGACCGCGTCGGCCTCGGCGAACGCTGGAACCACCGCCCCAAGGAGATGTCCGGCGGCCAGATGCAGCGCGTCGCCATCGCCCGTTCGCTCGCCAACCACCCCTCGATCCTGCTCTGCGACGAGCCGACGGGCAATTTGGACCTGAAGACCGGCAAGGAGATCCACTGGCTCCTGCACGACTTGAACAAGAAGGACGGCGTCACCGTCATCTGCGCGACCCACGACCACAACATGCTCTCCGTCTCGGACCGCATGGTGTGGATCTCCGACGGGCGGATCGAGCGGGTCGCCGCGCGCGAAGACGTGAAGATCGAGAAAGCTAGCCTTGGGACGGAAGATGACGAATAACACACGGTTCCACACCCCGCGGGCTCTGGCCCGGGTTCTTTTCGCCGCCGCCGCGCTGGCGTTCGCCGCCCCGGCGGCCCCGGCCCAGACGGCCGAGCGCGAGGACACGGTCTACTCGCGCCTCTACGCCGAGTTCGCCCGCCACCCCAACCGCCTCGCCGGCGGCACGAATCTCGCCTCGTGCTTCGCCGCGCTCGAACGCGAACTCCAGGCCTCGGGCCTCAAGCCCCGGCGCCAGACCTTCCGCACGCTCGTCCAGGAGACCGAGCGGCTGTCGTTCACCTACGCCGGCGAGCCCGTCGCGGGCGTGCTCATGACGGACAACGGCCCCGCCCCGTTCGTCACCGACGGCCCGATCGAGGGCCCCGTCGTCTTCGTCGGCAACGGCTCCGTCGCCGACCTCGAGGGCAAGGACGTCGCCGGCGCCATCGCCATCGTCGACGCGGCGAAGATCGGCGTGCGGCTGCCCGACGTCTTCATGCTCGGGGCCAAGGCCGTCGTCCTCGTCGGCGACGATTCGATCGACCAGTGGCGCATGACGCGGGTCTGCTTCTCCACCGTCACGCTCGTCCCCCGGCTCTACATCCCGCGTGTCAAGGCCATCGCGTCCGGGTTGCTGGAGGCGGACGGCTCGCAACGCGGCTCGATCGACGCGCGCGCGCTGCTCAAGGACCGGGAGGGCGTCAACCTCTGGGTCGAGCTGCCCGCCGTTGGCGGATGGACTGGCGACTTGAAACGCGAGGAGGTGCTTGTGCTCTCCGCGCGCCTCGACACGCACGGCTTCACGCCGGACTACTCCCCCGAGCTGCGCCAGGCGGCCAACGCGGCGCTGCTGGCGGACGTCGCGGTTTCGCTGGCCAAGTCCGGTCCGCTCAACCGGCACGTCGTCGTCG
>JAAZAI010000384.1 GCA_012514445.1 Lentisphaerota bacterium | reverse complement strand
GTCCAGGAAGTGCTCGACATGGCGCTCATCGCCCATGCCGCCACGCTGGAAAGCCGCGTCCCCTTCCTCCACTTCTTCGACGGTTTCCGCACCTCGCATGAAGTGCAGAAGATCGACGACCTCGACGAGGCGGTCTATCGCGAGATGATCTCGGACGACCTCGTCTACGCGCACCGCGCCCGCGGCCTCTCCCCCGACCGCCCCCAGATGCGCGGCACCGCGCAGAACCCGGACGTCTACTTCCAGGGCCGCGAGACGGTCAATCCCTTCTACCAGGCCACGACGCAGATCGTCTACAAGGCCATGCAGAAGTTCGGCAAGCTCACCGGCCGCAACTACAAGCCCTTCGACTACGTCGGCGCGCCCGACGCCGAGCACGTCATCGTCGCGATGGGCTCCGCCGTCGACACGATCCACGAGACGGTGGACCGCCTCGTCTCCATGGGCGAGAAGGTCGGCCTCGTGAAGGTCCGCCTCTACCGCCCGTTCTGCGTCGAATGCTTTGCCAAGGCCCTCCCCGCCGGCGTCAAGACGATCACCGTCCTCGACCGCGTCAAGGAGCCCGGCGCCATCGGCGATCCGCTCTACCTCGACGTGCGCACGGCGTTCGGCGAGGCCATGGAGAACGGCTGGCTCAACTGGACGAAGTACCCGAAGACCTTCGGCGGCCGCTACGGCCTGGGCTCGAAGGAGTTCACCCCCGCGATGGTCAAGGGCATCCTCGACAACGCGAAGTCCGCCACCCCGAAGAAGCACTTCACCGTCGGCATCGAAGACGACGTCTCCGGCAGCTCCATCGCCTACGACCCCGCCTTCATCCTCGAGCACGCCGGCCGCAAGGAATGCATGTTCTACGGCCTGGGCTCGGACGGAACGGTGGGCGCCAACAAGAACTCCATCAAGATCATCGGCGACGAGACGGACAACTTCGCGCAGGGCTACTTCGTGTACGACTCGAAGAAGGCCGGCGGCATCACCGTCTCCCACCTGCGCTTCGGCAAGGGCGTCATCCAGAGCCCCTACCTCTGCACGAACGCCGACTTCGTGGCCTGCCACAACTTCTCCTTCGTCGAGAAGTACGACATGCTCTCGAACGTCAAGCCCGGCGGCGTCTTCCTGCTCGCGAGCCCGTATTCGGCCGACGAGATCTGGAACCACCTCCCGGACGAAATCGAGAAGCAGATCATCGACAAGAAGCTCAAGTTCTACGTCGTCGACGCCGTGAAGCTCGCCAACGAGCTCGACATGGGCAGCCGCATCAACACGATCATGCAGACGGCGTTCTTCAAGATCGCCGACATCATCCCCGAGTCCGAGGCCATCGAGCTGCTCAAGAAGTACGCCAAGAAGGCGTACGGCAAGAAGGGCGACGACGTCGTCAAGAAGAACTGGGACGCCATCGACGGCGCCTCCGGCGCGGTCTTCCAGGTCAAGGTCCCGAGCCAGGTCGCCGGCAAGCTCAAGATGCCGCCGATCGTCTCTGGAGAAGCCCCGGAGTTCGTCCGCAAGGTCACGGCCGAGATCATCGCGCAGCGCGGCGACAACCTGCCCGTGAGCGCGATCCCCAACGACGGCACCTGGCCTGTGGGCACCACCCAGTGGGAGAAGCGCAACATCGCCGTCGAGATCCCGCGCTGGGATCCGAGCGTGTGCATCCAGTGCCTCACCTGCTCCACGGTCTGCCCGCACGCCGTCATCCGCGGCAAGGTCTACGACGCCGACAAGCTCGAAGGCGCGCCCGCGACGTTCAAGTCGACCGATGCGAAGACGAAGGAGTTCGAAGGCAAGAAGTTCACCCTCCAGGTCGCCCCCGAGGACTGCACGGGCTGCGGCGCCTGCGTGCACGCCTGCCCGATGAAGGCCAAGGGCGCGATCAAGATGACCGAGCAGATCCCCCTGCGCGAGGCCGAGGCCGAGAACTTCAAGTTCTTCCTCGGGATCCCCGAGTACGACCGCTCGAAGCTGAATCTCGCCACCGTCAAGGGCGCGCAGCTCTGCCGCCCGCTCTTCGAGTTCTCCGGCGCCTGCGCCGGCTGCGGCGAGACTCCGTACATCAAGCTGCTCACCCAGCTCTTCGGCGACCGCATCGCGATCGCCAACGCCACGGGCTGCTCCTCTATCTACGGCGGCAACCTGCCCACCACCCCGTACACGACGCGCGAAGACGGCCGCGGCCCCGCCTGGTCCAACAGCCTCTTCGAGGACAATGCGCAGTTCGGCCTCGGCATGAACATGACGTTCGAGAAGTTCAAGGCCACCGCGCTGGAGCTGGGCGAGAAGCTCATCGCCTCCGAGAAGGCCCCCGCCGAGATGAAGGCCCTTCTCGCCGAAATCCGGGACGCCAAGCAGGCCACCAGCGACGAGGTCGAGGCGCAGCGCAAGCGCGTCGCGACGCTCAAGGACATGCTCGACAAGTGCGACTGCACGACCTGCAAGCAGCTCCTCTCGCTGGCCGACTACCTCGTCCGCAAGTCCGTCTGGATCATCGGCGGCGACGGCTGGGCCTACGACATCGGCTACGGCGGCCTCGACCACGTGCTCGCCACCGGCCGCAACGTCAAGGTCCTCGTGCTCGACACCGAAGTCTACTCCAACACCGGAGGCCAGGCCTCGAAGTCCACGCCGCTCGGCGCGATCGCCAAGTTCGCCGCCGCGGGCAAGCCGCAGCAGAAGAAGGACCTCGGCATGATCTCGATGACGTACGGCAACATCTACGTCGCGCAGATCGCCATGGGCTCCAACACCGCCCAGACGGTCAAGGCCTTCAACGAGGCCGAGGCGTACGACGGGCCGGCGATCATCATCGCCTACTCGCACTGCATCAGCCACGGCATCGACATGCGCACCGGCATGGACAACCAGAAGCTCGCGGTCGAGACGGGCCACTTCCCGCTGTACCGGTTCAATCCGGACAACGTGGCGCAGGGCAAGAATCCGCTGACGATCGACAGCAAGGCCCCGTCGAAGGCGTTCTCGGAGCAGGCCGGAGTGGAAATCCGCTTCAAGCAGCTCCAGAAGCTCGCGCCGGAGGAGTCCGCCCGGATGGTCGCCGAGGCCGATCGCAAGTTCAAGGCGAAGTACGCGCTGCTGACCAAGATGGCGGCGATGTACGAGCCCGAGAAGGCGTAGTCGCCATCGCGACACCGTGATCCCGAAAGGGCGGAGCCAGCCGGCTCCGCCCTTTTTCTTCGCTCTACTTCTCTCCGAAGACGATCGCCTCGAAGACCGTGAACTGCGCGCCGTTCCGCCAGTCGTCGGGCCGGAGCCCCGCCTTGAGCGCGAGCTGCGTGAGCGTCTCCTCGAGCGTCCACCCCTGCTCGGGCGCGACTTGCGGCAGAAACACGGCCATGCGCCCGCGCTTGCTCAGCGTCATGCCGTGCCGGCCGATTTCGATGTCGCGCCACGAGTCCACTGCCCGCTCCGGGGTCAACGCCGAGATCTCGATGTCGATCCCGTCGAGTTCGGACGGTTCCAGCGGCCGGAAGCGGCGGTCGCCGAACGCCGAATGCACCGCCAGCGCCGTGACCGCCTGGTAGAGCGGGCGCTGCGCCACGATCTCGCCGATGCAGCCGCGCAGGTCGTGCGATCGTCTCGTGTTGAGCGTGACGAAGCAGCCCATCGGCCGGCGCAGATTCTCCGTGGCCTCCGCCGCGAAATGGTCGGAAGCCAGCGCCTTGCCCGTCTCGAAGACGTGCCGGATGGACTCGCGCGCGAATCGAAGCAGCGCGCGCTTCTCCTCTGGCGTCAGGTAATCCGCTTCCTTGTCCGCCGCGGCGGAATCCCCGCCTTTGCGCCGACCGTCCCAGTCCGCCCGGCCTGCCGCGCAGAGGTAGCAGACGAAACGCGAATCGTCGCCCGACTCGTCGGACGAGGTGGCGTAGTGGAGCCGCTCCAGCGCCGTGCCGGGCGGCATCATCTCGAGCAGGACCGTGATCGGATGACGGCCGCAGATCGTGGCGCCCGATGCGTCGAGGCAGTCCGCGAAGCCCGCGGCGTCCCCGGCGCGGATGCGTTCGAAAGCGGCGAAATCGGCTTGGCGCGCTCGAGACAGCGCCTCGCCGGCGGGGAAGGGCGCGTAGTCGAAGTCCTCCCCGTAGTGCGTGAAGTCGGAGCTGACAACGACCAGCGTCGCCTCGTCCACGATGGCGCGCAGCGCGGCCGCCGCGCGGCGGGCGGCGAGCGGATCCATCTGCCCGATGACAAGCGGGACGATCTTGAAATCCTTCAGCGCGTACTGCAGCATCGGATACTGGATTTGCGTGGCGTGCTCGTTGGCGTGGACGCCGTCGCTGCATTTCAAGTCCATGCCGCCGGCGATTTGATGGATGGCCTCGCGATCGACCTCAAGGCGTCCGTACGGCGTCGAGACGGCGTCCGACTCGGGGGCCACGAGACCGTTCGAGATGGCGGCGCGGTGACTTGGCGCGAGGAGCAGGACGCGTTTGAACGGGGCCCCGAGGATTTGCCGTATGCCGTAGGCTGCGGTTTGCGCGGAATAGGCGTAGCCTGCATGCGGCAGGATCAGGATGTTGGGCGGAGGCCCCTTCGGCTCCGGTGTCTTCGCGAGACAGTCTTGGATGACCGCGTCGAGCGCCTCGGCCGTCGCCGGATACCAGGAACCGGCGATCGTGCTGCCGAGCACCCGGAGGCCGGCCCGGCCGGTTGAGCTGTTGTCTTGCATGGCGTGACCCTCCCTTCGAGCTTGGCGGTATTGTAATCCACCGCAGCGGGAGAGGCAAGGAGGAGATTGGACCCCGCGTTGCTTCTGCCGCTCAGGGAGCCGTCAACGGACTGCCGCCGGTGAAGACGGTGTAGCCGCCGAACCCGGGGTAGCCGGCCGCCGCCGCCGTCGTCTCGTCCGTGAAAAAAGTCCCCTTCCAGTTGCTCGGAGCCGGCTCCCACGAGTCGCCGTCCCACAGCCAGACCTTGTCGTAGGGGATGTGCGTCGGCCGGTTGTCCATTACCGCCAGAATGCCGCCGGCGAACCGCACGCCGCTGCCGCCTTGAGTGGCGTCGGCCGCGATTGTCAGCGTTCCTTCCGGGTTGGTCAGCTTGACCGTGCCGCCGTCGCTGATCGTCAAGGTGTTGTGGTGGCACGTCGTCGTCATCTCGCCGAGGGAAACCGCCCCGTAGGCGGCATGCGAATAGTCCGTCTCGATCAGCGAGCCCGCGCCCTCGACGCGGATTTCGCAGCGGTTCCCCCCGCGGATTCGGATGCGGCCCGTCGATGGCGCGAGGATCTTCCCGCCGTTGCGGACCACCAGGGAGCAGGCGTCGTGCCTCACGCCGTAGCCGATGGAAAACGAGGCGTTGGCGTTGAGAATCCCGCCGTCGACGAGAACGACGTTGTACGTGCAGTCGTAGCCCGAGTTCTCGTAGCCGCTGCGGAACTCGCCGTTGACCGTCACCGTGCCGCCGTCCACGACTGCCAGCGTGTTCTGCGCGCTCTTGCCTCCGAGGCGCGTCGCACCCAGGGTGAGCGAGGAGCCTTCTCCCATGATCCAGGCCGAGTTGAAGTCGGTTCGAAACGTCTTGCTGTCGCTCCCGATGAGGGCGTTCCCGCCTGTGGCGACGACCTGGGCGCCCCCGACGACCTCGAGCCGCACCCAGTTGGCGTCGACCGAGTTGCCGACCGTTATCG
>JAAZAI010000383.1 GCA_012514445.1 Lentisphaerota bacterium | reverse complement strand
TTTCCACTCCTGCGGAAGTTGCGTTTTCAGCCGAAAACAGGTAAAGTTCTTCCCTTCAACAACAACGAGAGATTTTCCGGAGATCCGTCATGTCAGTCCGCGTCCGCTTCGCACCCAGCCCCACGGGGAACGTCCACATCGGCAATATCCGCGCCGCCGTCTTCAACTGGCTCTTCGCCCGCCACGCCAATGGCAAGTTCCTCCTGCGCGTGGAGGACACCGATCGCGAGCGCTCCACCCCCGAGGCCATCGAGACGCTGCTCGCCTGCATGGCGTGGCTGCGTCTGGACTATGACGAGACGCCCGTCTACCAGAGCGCCCAGACCGAACGCCACCTGACCGTCGCGGCCGATCTCGAGGCGCGCGGCTTCGCCTACCGCGAGAACAAGGGCGGCGCCGGCGAATGCCTCGTCTTCCGCATGCCCAAGGACGGCGACCTCGTCTTCCACGACCTCGTCAAGGGCGACATGAAGAAGAAGGCCAAGGACGTGCAGGACTTCGTCATCGTCCGCTCCGACGGCACGCCGGTCTTCCACCTCCCAACGTGGTGGACGACGTCGACATGGCCATCACGCACGTGATCCGCGGCGACGACCACGTCGAGAACACGTTCAAGCACATCGAGATCTTCAAGGCGATGGGCGCCACGCCGCCCGAATACGGCCACCTGCCGATGATCGTCAACAACCAGGGAAAGCCGTATTCGAAGCGCGATGGCGCGGCGTTCGTCGGCGAGTTCAAGGAGCAGGGCTATCTGCCCGAGGCGCTCTTCAACTTCCTCGTCCTGCTCGGCTGGGCGCCCGGCGAGGACCGCGAGATCATGACGCGCGAGGAGATGGTCGAGGCGTTCACCCTCGACCGCTGCAAGTCGAGCGCCGCCCGCTTCGACATGAAGAAGCTGCGCTGGATGAACGGCGAGTACATCGCCCGCCAGCCGCGCGAGGACTTCAAGCGCGAGTTCCTCGCCCGGATGGCCGCCGCGGGCCTGCCCGCCACGCCGCTCTCCGGCGACCTCGACGCCGTCCTCGACCCTGTGCAGCCGCGCACCAAGACCTACGCCGACATTCCCGGGAACTGCGTCTACTTCTTCACCGAGGACTATCCCTTCGACGCCGCGGCCGTGCAGAAGCGGCTCGCGCCGGCGGGCGTCGGCGCGCTGCTGCGCGAGATGGCGGACGCCTTCGAGGCGCTGCCCGATTTCACCCACGAGGCGGTCGAGCTGGCGGTCCACGCCAAGGGCGAGTCGCTCGGCGGCCTCGGCGCCGTGGTGCATCCGCTGCGCGTCGCCGTCTCCGGCATCGCCGAGGGCCCGGGACTCTTCGAGATGCTCGTTCTCATCGGCCGGGAACGCGTGTGCGCCCGGCTCCGCAAGGCGGCCCGGACCGCAGGCGCAGGCTGAGCGATGCGCCTGCGCCCAAGGGACTGGGCGCAGGGAGAGGGTAAAAGCTCGCGACAAAGGTTCCGACAAAGTTTTAAGACACGTTCAACCCCGAGAAACGCACACCATGGATTCAGAAACAGACAGGCCCGAGAACGGGGCGAAAGGGCGCGTCGTCGCCATCGTGGGCCGGCCGAACGTCGGCAAGTCGGCCGTGTTCAACCGCATCGCGCGCCAGCGCATCGCCATCGTGCACGCGGAGTCCGGCGTCACCCGCGACCGGCTCATGCGCGAGGTGTTCTGGGGGGATCAGCGCTTCACGCTCATCGACACCGGCGGCATCATGAACATCGACAACGAGCGCATCCGCGACCGGATCGACGCCGGCATCCGCATGCAGGCGGAGGCCGCCCTCGGCGACGCCGCCGTCGTCGTGTTCGTCGTCGACGTCCACGAAGGGCTCACGCCGATGGACCAGGAGGTCGCGGGCATTCTGCGCCGCGCCGGCGCGGAGGTGTTCGTGGCCGCGAACAAGGCGGACTCGCCGGAGTTCGACGACGCCTCCGCCGACTTCGCCAAGCTGGGCTTTCCGATCCATCCGATCTCCGCGCTGCATGGCCGTGGCTTCGAGCGGCTCATGGAGGACGTGCTCAAGCGTCTTCCGCCGCAGGTCGAGGAATTCGGCGCCGGCCCCGGCGACCGCGAGCACGACCTCTGCGTGGCCATCGTCGGCCGCCCCAACGCCGGCAAGTCCTCCTACGTCAACAAGCTCCTCCACGCCGAGCGCGTGCTCGTCTCCGACGTGCAGGGCACGACGCGCGACAGCATCGACGTGCCCTTCTCCGTCGAAGGGCGCCGCTACACGCTCATCGACACGGCGGGCGCCCGCCGCGAGACGCGCATCGACACCGCCGTCGAACGCTACAGCCGCATGCGCATGCAGGAGAGCGTCGCCCGCGCCGACATCGTCGTGCTCATGCTCGACGCCACCCGCGGGGTCGGCCTTCTCGACAAGCAACTCGCCAGCCTCGTCGTCGAGCAGGGCAAGGGCTGCGTGATCGTCGTCAACAAGTGGGATCTCGCGGACACGACCGAGGCGGCGTTCTCCGAGAAGCTCGCCTACGAGATCAAGTTCATGGCCTACTGCCCCATCGTCTACATGTCCGCGGCGACGGGGATGAACGTGGGCAAGGTGCTCGCGGCCATCGAGCATGTCGCGGCCCAGTGCCGCGCCACGCTGCCTACCGGCATCCTCAACCGCGTGCTGTCGAAGGCCTACGAGTCGATCGGCGTCCCCAACAAGGCCGGGCGGCCGCTGAGGATGTACTATGCCACGCAGGTCGGCGTGAATCCGATCGTCGTGCGCATCTTCATCAACGATCCCAAGCGCCTCCCCGGCAACTACAGCCAGTTTCTCGTGAACTCCCTGCGGCGCGAATTCGGCCTCGAAGGCGTCGTCGTCCGCCTCCAGTTCCGCGAACGCGCGCGGACGTCCGCCGGCCGCGGTTCCGGATCGAGTTCCAAGCCCGCCTCCCGCCCGCCCTCGTCTTCGAAGCCGAAATCGACCTCGAAGTCCCGTTCCTTCGCGAAGGGGCGAGCGGGTTCGAAGTCGAAATCCGCTTCGAAGGGCCGATCCGCCGCGAAGGGGCGAGCGCCGTACAAATCCTGACGAATTGACAACGCTCTCGCGAGAAGCGGCATAGAAAGAATACCATGGAAATCACCGTCCCGGAATCCCTTGATCCCCTTGCTCCGCTGCCCTCGCCCGCCCAGCTCGCCTGGCAGCGCCGCGCCTTCGCCGTCTTCGTCCATTTCGGGACGAATACGTTCACCGATCGCGAATGGGGCGACGGGCAGGCCCCCGCCTCCGTCTTCAATCCCGCCGCCCTCGACGCCGATCAATGGGCCGCCGCCGCCCAGGCGGCCGGCGCCAAGGCCATGGTGCTCACCGCCAAGCACCACGATGGCTTCTGCCTCTGGCCTAGCGCCTACACCGACTACTCCGTGAAGTCCTCCCCCTGGAGGAACGGGCAGGGCGACGTCGTCCGCGATTTCGTCGACGCCTGCCGCCGGCACGGACTCGTGCCGGGCCTCTACCTCAGCCCTTGGGACCGCCATGAGCCCGCCTACGGCGACTCGGCGGCCTACAACGCCTTCTACCTGGCCCAGCTCGAGGAGCTGCTCACCCGCTACGGCGAACTGGGCGAGATCTGGTTCGACGGCGCCTGCGGCGAAGGTGCGAACGGCAAGCGTCAGCAGTACGACTGGAACGCCTTCTTCGAGACCTGCCGCCGCCTCCAGCCCCATGCCGTGACCTTCGGCGACGGAGGCACGGACGTGCGCTGGATCGGCAACGAGCGCGGCGTCGCCGGCGACCCCAACTGGTGCGCGGTCGACGCGTCGCTTGTGCGTTTTCCCGGCGACGCCGGGGCGGACCGCCCCATGGACGCCCGCGCCGTTCAGCTCGCCATGGCCGATCAACTCCAGCACGGAACCCCCGACGGCGATGTCTGGCGTCCGGGCGAGGTCGACGTCTCGATACGCCCCGGCTGGTTCCACCATGCGGAGGAGGACGGGTGCGTGCGCAGCGTATCGAACCTCGTCGATCTCCACTTCCGCTCCATCGGGCGCAATGCCTCGCTGCTCCTCAACGTGCCGCCGACGCCCGCGGGTCGATTCCACGACACGGACGTGAAGCGTCTGCAGGAATTCGGCCGCCGCATGGCGTCCCTGTTCGCGAACGACGTTTTCGCCGATGCGCGCGTCGAAGCGGCCGGAGACGCCTTCGAGGTCGTCTTGCCCGAGCCGCGCGCGTTCGGCATCCTCCGTCTCGCGGAACCCATCGCGCTGGGGCAGCGCGTGGCGCGCCACTGCGTGCGCTACCGCGAGGCCTCCGGCGCCTGGGCCTGGCTGCTCGACGGCGACACCATCGGGAACCAGCGCCTGCACCGGTTCGAGCCCGTCGTCGCCGATCGGCTTCGCGTTGAAATCTCCCGGCATCGTGGGGACGCCCCCGCGCCGCTGTCGGAAATATCGGCATTCGCCGGCTGAGAGCGTCCCCCTCCGGCGCGCTCCCCGTTCGGGTCTTCCGGGATCAGACCGCCCAGGACGGGGCGATGTCGAGGGCGAAGGACTCCGGCGAGGTGATGCCGCGGCCCATGGCGGCGAGGGCGGCGATCATCGCGGCGTTGTCGCCGCAATGCTTCGGCAGCGCGAGCAGCAGGCTCACGCCGCGGCGTGCGCAGAGCTCGGCGAGGCAGACGCGCAGACGGCTGTTGAGCGAGACGCCGCCGCCGACGGCGAGATATTTCGCATCGCCGAGCGCCTTGTCGCAGCGCTTCACCAGCGCCTGGACCACGGCCTCCTGGTAGTCCGCCGCGAGCTGGGCGACCGCGTCGTCGTCGGCCGGCGGCTGGGCGGTGACGCGGTGGAGCAGCGCGGTCTTCAGACCGCTGAAGCTCAGGCAGAGATCGCTGCGGAGCCCGCCCGTTTCGACGCCTTCGCGGACGCGGCCTTCGGGGAAGGCGCGCGGATCGGCCACGCGGCCGCGCGAGAGCTTGTCGATGATCGGCCCGCCGGGATAGCCTAGGCCGAGCAGCTTCGCCGCCTTGTCGAGCGCCTCGCCCGCCGCGTCGTCCACGGTGCGGCCGACGAGCGCGATCTCGCCGTAGCGGGGGATGCGGAAGAGGCTCGTGTGGCCGCCGGAGACGGCCAGGGCGAGCATGGGGACGGCTTCATGCGGGTCGGGGGCCGCGGGATCGAGGAAGACGGAATGGATGTGCGCCTCCGTGTGGTTGATCGCGATCAGCGGCACGTCGAGGCGCCGGGCGAGTCCCTTGGCCATCGACCAGCCGACGAGCAGCGAGCTGGCGAGACCGGGGCCGCGCGTCGCGGCGACGGCCTCGATGGCGCTCCAGGGGACGCCGGAGGCGGCGACCGCCTCGTCGACGATGCCAGGCAGCAGCTCGATGTGGCAGCGCGAGGCGATTTCGGGGACGACGCCGCCGTAGGGCTTGTGCTGCTGCTGCGTGTGGACGATGGAGGCGAGGACGTCGCGGCCGTCGCGCACGACGGCGGCGGACGTTTCATCGCAGGAGGTTTCGATGCCGAGGACGATCATGGGGGGGAGTGCGTGAGTGTGGGAGTTGAAGAGGTACTAGGGGCTAGGTACTAGGGGCTAGGGGCTACTTTGTCGTAATCCTTGTCGTAATCTTTTTCGATTCGTGTGGGCCTGTAGAGGAGGAGAGGGGTTAGGGTCGAGCGGCTAGATTCTAGGTACTAGGTTCTAGGTACTAGGGGCTAATTCGAAGACCTAGTTTCCAGTTTCAAGTTTCCAGTCTCCAGCTTTGTCGAGTACACCGGTGAGATTCTATTCCTAAGCGGGCAGGGGAAATCAGATGCGCCCATGGTAGAATTTCCCCTTGCCGCCGTCAAGCCGCGTGTGTGGCACCTCTGTTTCGCCGGTCTTGACAAATGTAGTCACATTAGGTTACATTGACCCTATGAAGAAGAAACCGAAACTCAAGTATCCGCAGCCGAAAGCTGGCGCGACGATTGCCGTCCGCGAGGCCAAGGCCCAGTTCTCGGCTCTGTTGGAGCGCGCGGCGGGCGGCGAGGAGATCGTCATTACTTGGCATGGACACCCGCGAGCACGGATGCTCCCTGTCGAGGAGTCGCGAGGCAGTCTCCGGGTGGACAGGAAATGGCTTGAGAACATGAAAGTCGGCATTTCGGCAAAATCGGCAGACTTCCTCGTGCGGGATGATCGCGACAATCGTGGGTAGCCGATGTACGTGGACAGCGCCATATTGATCAAGCTGGTCGTACGGGAACCTGACAGCCTCTTCTACGTCCGGCTTTTGGAGGGATCACTCGACCTGAGGTCTTCGGAGCTCGCCGTGACGGAGTGCCGTTCCGTTCTGGAGCGCAAGCGCCGCGAAGGTGAGTTGGACGCGGCCACTTGCGAAGGCGCTTGGCGTCGTCTCGGTGCATGTTGGCAGCGAGGCGGCGGGCTCGTCCTCCATCCCGTCACACGTCGGGTTCTCGACGAAGCGGGCGCGATAATCGCCGAATGCATCGCCTCCGTGCCTCTGCGGACGCTCGACGCGATTCACCTCGCGACTTGCCGACTGCACGGAGCGGCTCCGCTTGTCGCCAACGACCGCGTCATGCGGCAGGCGGCCCGCCTTCTCGGGCTTCCATTGTCCGACCTTCCTGGCTAGCCTACTAAAAACCACGGATGAACACGAATCAACACGAATGGGGGCTGAGCTTGGGAGGCGATTGTTTTATTCAAGAAAGCCATTGCGCGATGTCGGCTCGATAACACTGTTCGGCAAAATGAAATGAAGTATGCGATGTCCATCCTCTTCTTGTCGGGATCGACCGTGCGTATGAGTCGACAAAGCTCACGACCAAGGATGAAGACAACAATCTCTGCGCCCCTGCGCCTCAGCGGGAGACGAAACATAAGCTTCAACATCCATATCGAAATCGGGATCGCTAATGAAATCGAGAGGCGAGGGGATTCGAAGAAGTCTCCGTTGCGGCGATGGAAAGCGTCGATCCCGATGGCGATCGCGTGGCCTGCGGAGGCCGTCCAACGGCATTTTATCCCTTGCGCCGCCGGGGCCTTTATGCCAGACTTCGTTCCAGTGGTGTGCGGGGTGTGTTGAGCCGCGCAAAGGATAAAACGCGAATCGTTGAACCGAAGAATGAAATTTGCATTCACAGTCTTTCTTGCTGTCATCGGCTGCAGTGCGTGCTTGGGCGCGACGAACCCAGTCGTCGTTCTCGACGCCACACACAACATTGTCGGCACAAATACGATGCCCGCAGTCTACTCGATCGCCGCATGCACAGCATTCACCGTGGACACGACACATTTCTTATTCGCTAAACCCATTGATTCCGTTGTGATCGGCGTCCAAACAAACGGGGCTGACGCAGGGCTCGTGGTGATACCTGCTACAAATGGCATTTCTGGTCTATACAAAGTGGCTGCATCTTCGGTCCTTGCTAAGGAAGGAACTGCCCTGCCCGAGTTCGCTTCCGGTTCTCGAATCGTAATTGGGGTACTCTACAAGCCACCGAATGATCCACTTGGACTCTTTCTAGGGCATGCACCATCCGAATGGATTGGGTTTGCCAAGGTGAAATCGGAGTGCGAACAATCTTCCGCTGGCGACGTCCTGAAGGCCGCGCCAGAGAAGTGACGTCCGCCGAGGAGAGATGATGAAATGGCCATGGCAAGATATCGCTGACGATCCAATAGGATATTGTCGCAGTTTTCTTATCGTTGTTGCCATATTCATGGTTTCTGCTTTGATCATTGGCTTCGCACGAACGGGATGGGCGATTCCGACAACACTATTTGAGGGTGTAATGACAGTTTTGGCGATCGCTTGCGCCGTCCTGGTATTGGGTGTGGCTGTCTTCTCTGGCGATGCTTCAGTGGAGAGAGTGGCCGACGCCTCCTCAAGGCATGAGGTCTCCATCCTGCTTCTGGTCCTTGCTTGGCCCGTCCATGTTGCGCTTAGACCACTTTGGAAACGAAAACGGAATGGCGAACCAGGCCATCGAGGCGGTTCTCAACCCGCGCCGGACGCGGACTCCTCATCGCCTCAAGGCTGACGTTGGGCAAAGGGAAGCGCATGCCATACACACCACTGCATATGGGACCGGGGATGTTCTTGAAGGCGACGATGCCGCGTCACTTCAGCATCATCACCTTCGGCATTACGCAGGTTCTGATCGACCTGGAAGTTTTGTGGAATATGACGCACCACGGCAATCGGCTCCACACCTTTCTTCATACGTATAGTTGTTATCATGTCGATGTCGAGCCCTTTCTGCCATGGTCGGCCTCAAACCCCTGCAAGGGGGCTGTTGAGCCCTTCAAAATGGAAATCGTCTTCAACGCGCTGTTCATTTTCGGTTTAGTGTGGTTGACTGTCGGAGTCATCCTGAAGAAACGAGCGCAACGAGGCAGAGTGGCGAACGCGAGTACGCTTCGGTAGCTGCTGACGATTCTAGAGGGGGAAATCGGTCAGTCGCAGAGGTTCGGCAACTGTCGGGTGCCAATCGCGCGAAGTGTGTGGTGCGTAGCGAGTAGGGAGGAGTTGTGGCTGGGGACACCCCAGCCCCGTTGAGCCTTATCGTGTTTCGCGTAGCTGCGGCGTCCCCGCCGCGTCCACTCCCTCAGGTCTAAACCGGGGACTGGGGCAGAGCCCCGGCGGAAACTACGCTCTCCTCCCTACTCACCACTCACTCAAAATCGGGCAGGCGGCGGGCGGAACGGGCCTGCTCGACGGAGCGTGCTTACGTCAACACCGGCGACTGACCGATTACCTAGAGGGGCAATTAACGTCTTGACGCTATGACGTTGTAGTGCTAAAGTGTTGTTAGAAATGGAGGTTTACCATGACAGCGCTGACCAAGCGGGCGACCGTTTACCTTGAACCAGACCTGCATCGAGCTTTGCGGCTGAAGTCGGTTGAGACATCGCGTTCTGTTTCGGACCTGCTCAATGACGCCGTCCGATACGAACTGGCTGAAGATGCCGAGGATTTGGCTGCGTTCGACGCGCGGAAGAATGAACCCACGATGGGATTCGAGGACTTCGTGAAGGAACTCAAGCGCCATGGCAAGCTATGAGATTCGCTTTCGCAAGTCGGTAGGCAAGGACCTCGATCCCATCCCCAAGCGAGATGTCCGGCAAATCGTGGCTGCCATTGCCGCCTTGGCCAACAACCCCCGGCCCCCGCAATCCAGAAAGCTCTCCGGATCGGAGAAGTACCGGCTCCGGTGCGGAGTGTGCCGAGTGCTCTACGAGATCCAGGACGACGTACTCGTGGTGTGCGTCGTCAAGGTCGGGCACCGGAAGGACGTGTACAGGGGCTGAAGGATGAGGGTGTGTTGACGGAATCCGAGTTTCAAAAGGTGAAGGCCAAATTGATTGAAGGAAGTCATGGGGCTGTCGATGCCCCGCATGCGACAAAAGGAAGATGAATGAGCGCGATCGAGTATGTTGAGCTGAACAACTGTGTGTTCGTGGGTGTCGCCTTCATGCAGCGCATCGGCGGGAAGAATACAGTTCCGCGCGAGTGGGAAAAGCCGTAGAGATGGTGCCCCTACTCGTGCACGAGGATCTTTTGGGTCGGGGCGGCATCCGGGGCGGCGGCTTGCGCGGCGGCGGGGACGGCGTTGGTGGCGAGCCGGGACTGGAGGTGGGCGAGGGCGGCGTCGAGCGGGGCGTCGGCGGCCGCTTCGACCTGCTCGAGGTCGTTCGTGTGGCAGAGTTCGGGATGCGTGGCCAGAAGGCGCTTGAGCGTCGCGAGCCGGAATTCTTCGGGCGTCTGGGGGACCTCGACGTCCGGCGCGATTCCGTTGCCGTGGATGAGCTCCCCCTTGGGCGTGTAATAATACGCGGTCGTGAGCTGCAGCGCCTCCTCGGGGCGGGAGTCGAGCTCGAAGAGCGCCTGCACCGAAGCCTTGCCGAAGGAGCGCTCGCCGATCAGCGCGCCGACGCCGTTCTGGTGGATCCCGGCCGCCACGATCTCCGCCGCGGAGGCGCTGCCCGCGTTGATGATCACGGCGAGCGGGATGTCCCCGATTTCGCGCGGCGTCTCGGTGACGTAGGCGAAGTCGTCTTCGTCGGGCAGGCGGCCCTTTGTCTTGAAGACGAGCTTGCCCCGGGGCAGGAACGCCTCGGCGATTCGGCCGGCCTCGACGATGAGACCGCCGGGGTTGTCCCGCAGGTCGAGCACGAAGCCGCGGGGCTTGGCCTGGAGCAGGGCCGGGAGGGCCTTGTAGAACTCGGCGGACGTCTTGTCGCCGAACTTCGCGATGTAGACGTACGCGAAGCCGCCGGGCAGGACGCGCGCGGACTGGACGGTGGGCACGTCGATGGCCGCGCGCTTGACGGCGACGTCGAACGGTTCGTTTCGCCCTTCTCGCCGCAGGGTGAGGACGACGACGGTGCCGATCTCGCCGCGGATGCGCCCCATCGCCTCGTCGAACGAGTGGTCGCGGGCCCCGGCGCCGTCGACGGCGACGATCTCGTCGAAGGCGCGGATGCCCGCGCGGAAGGCCGGGGAGCCGGGCATCGGGTAGTCGACGATCCATTGGCCCTCGATCTCGCTGGCGGTGAGGCCGATGCCGGTGAAGCGGCCTTCCGAGTCGTCCTCGAACGCCTTGAGATCGTCGGCGCGCAGGTAGTTGCTGAACGGATCCATGGAGGCGAGCATGCCGTCGATGG
>JAAZAI010000382.1 GCA_012514445.1 Lentisphaerota bacterium | reverse complement strand
TTCCGGGCAGAGTCTACACGCAGGCGTGCTGAGCGGTGTGGGGCGCAGTCGTCCCTGCAAGCCGTGTCGCCTGCTCGACTGATGCCGGATGAGAGGGGGTTGCGGGATCGTTGCCGGAGACCCAGTCCGGAAACCCATCGAGTTTCCGGACTGGGGCGGTTGGAGGTCATATCGCGTCTTCGCGGGGGGGCGAGACAGGGCAAACGCATCAAATTTTGCTGACAGGCTCCGCCCCGCCCGTCAGTAGCAGGCTTTTTGTCCTGTCCCTCCGGGATCCGTCTCGCCCAGATGTCAGGCGGCCTCGCGGCCTGCCTGCGTCGGGCGCAAGCCCGCGCGGGGCGGACGCGGGGGATTACGGCTCCCCCGCGCCGCCCTGCGCAGTCCCGCTATTCCTCCTTCCCGACGGCGTCCCGCGCGGTCGCGGGCCGCTTCGCCGTGCATTTCGCCTTCGCCGGTCGCGCCTCCAGCCGGACGAGGTGCAGCTCGTCCCTGTCGAGCAGTTCCCATGAGACTTCCTCCCCGCCTTCGACTCCCAGCGCCGCAGCCAGCGGCATCGGGATGTAGACGAAGAAGCGCACGTTCTGGCCCTTCGTCCTGATGGCCTGTATCCGCAGCGGGTAGGACGCCGGGGCACCTTGCGCGTGGTTTTCTGTTTTTTTCGGCATAATGCTCCTTTCGGCTTGACAATATAGCCTATAGGCTATATTATGGCAAGCGCGAAAAAAGTTTTTTTCGCACCAGGCCAAACACGACAAACAAGCGAAAGGAGCAACCATGGAAACGCTGCTGGAACTCGTAGACGTGCGCGACCCCCGCGGCGGCGGCGGCCGCAGGAAGCATGTGTTCAAGGAGATACTCGCCATCGCCATCTTGGCGAAGCTCTCCGGCGCCCAGACATTCAACGAAATGGAGGATTTCGGCAAGTGCAGGCGCGACTGGCTAGGGACTTTCCTGAGCCTCCCCCACGGTATTCCCAGTCACGACACGTTCAACCGTGCCATCCGCACGATACCCGTGAGGGAATTCGAGGCGCGCTTCCGCGCCCTGGCCGAGGCGATGCGCGCAAAAGCTGCGAAGAATGGCGTGGAGGAACCGCAGCCGCCGCAGCGCATTGTCGCCATCGACGGCAAGGCCGTGCGCCGAGCCGGAAGCCCAGGCAAGGCCCCGATCATCGTCGGCGCGTGGGACGAGCACACGGGCATTGCCCTCGGGCAGGAACAAGTTGCGGAGAAGAGCAACGAAATCACCGCGATCCCGCGCCTGCTCACGGGCATCGACATCCGGGGAGCCATCGTGACGACCGACGCCATGGGCTGCCAGAAGGAGACGACGCGGCTGATTGTCGCGGGTGGCGCGGACTACATGCTCGCGCTCAAGGGCAACCACGGCCTGGCCGAAGAGGAAATGCGCTCCTTCATGGAGGACGCCATCGCCAACACCCCCGAGCGCCTCGCCTTCCACGAAACGCACGACAAAGGACACGGTCGGCTCGAAACGCGCCGCTGCTGGCAGAGCGCCGACCTGGGCTGGTTCGCCGACAGGAGCCTGTGGACCGGCCTCCAGAGCGTCTGCATGGTCGAGAGCACTCGCAGCATCGGCGATGCGACATCGACCGAGCGCCGCCTGTTCCTCTGTTCGATGGCACCGGACGCGCCCAAGGCCATGAAGACTGGGCGCGGCCACTGGGGAATCGAAAACCGTCTACACCATAAGCTCGACGTCCAGCTCGAAGAAGACTTCTCTCGGGCAAGAAGCGGAAACGCGCCGAGAAATCTGGCCACGATCAGGCGCACCGTGCTCAACATCCTCGGGCGCGATGCTCAGGGGCGCGGAGTGCGCCGCTGCCAGAAGAACGCGGCATGGAACTCTGCCTGTCTGGAGGAGATGCTCGCCGCGCTCAACTGATCCACGCCCCTGTCAGATGACGAGGTGCCGGTTACGGCCCGGCACCCCGCCCCGCCTTCGCGCCCCCGTCAGAAGCAAGTCCTATGGGAGCGCCGAGAAACTGTCGTCAAAAAATTTGATGCGTCTGCCCTGGGATGTGGCATGGATTCCGCCCGGGGCATCGATCGTAGAGATAATCATACTGCGACACAATGGCTGCGAGGAAGCTTTGGTGCCATGGGCGCGAGGACTTGTTTATTAATCCGAAGTTCCAGCGATGAGCCACGGTCTCCACCTTGCTCAAGTTTTTGATTTTCAACAAGATGAAGATGTCTTGGGCTTGGATTCCCCGTTCCGTCTACTGGACACAGGTTCTGGCCAGAACGGGG
>JAAZAI010000381.1 GCA_012514445.1 Lentisphaerota bacterium | reverse complement strand
TTCTCGGCTCGATATTCAAACGCCGACTGATTGTGGCTTTCTGTCTGACCGTGTTCGTGACGGCCGTGGCTGCGGGGTATCTGGTCGATCTCCTCGGCATCGCGGCGACGGTTTTCTGAATTGAAAGGAATCACCCAAAATGAACGATGAATCCATGCGGTTGACCTTGGGGATGACGAAGGCACTCTCCGACATCCAGCGGCTGCGGATCCTGATGATGCTGCGGCCCGGCGAACTGTGCGTGTGCCAGATCATCGCGGTGCTGGGGCTTGCCCCGTCGACAGTGTCGAAACACCTGTCCATTCTCGCCAACGCAAGACTGGTCGATTCCCGAAAGGACGGCCGCTGGGCCTATTATCGGCTCGCATCCTTGGCGGATACGCATGCCCCGCTCGACTGGCTCGCGACGTCTCTGCGACAGGACGGCCAGATCCGCGTCGATCAGGAGAAGCTGGCCGCGATCAACGCCTGCGACCCGCAATCCATCGCCCGGCGACAACGCGTGAGCGATAAGATTGCAATGACCGTACGACGCGGCGCGCCCGGAGATCGCGCCCTACCCGAGCTTCGCGAGGAGGACGGGCAACCCGGTGGGGCGGGCTCTCCGGGCGCACCGCGTGGTGGGGCGGGCTCTCCGAGCACGCCGCGTGGTGGGGCGGGCTCTCCGAGCACGCCGCGTGGTGGGGCGGACTCTCCGAGCACGCCGGCCGTTCAATCAGAAGCACTGGATTGTTGCGTTGGCCATTCATTTCCGCAACGACACAAACTTCCGCACGACATCCCGGGCTGGATTCAGGGATCGGCGCGGTTCTTCATCACCATCACTTGCAAACAGCGAGGCGTCAACACGCTCTGCCGCCAGCCTGTTGCAGAAGCCCTGCTCGACAGCGTCCGGCAATACGAGGCCTCGGGTCGCTGGTACCTCTGGTTGGCGCTGCTCATGCCCGACCATTTGCATCTCATCGTCTCGATCCGTCCCGATCTCGGGTTGCGATCCGTGATTGGCAATTGGAAACGCTATCAAGCCACGCACCTTGGCCTCGAATGGCAGGCCAACTTTTTCGACCACCGGCTGCGCGATGAAGAGGAGTTTAGAGATAAGGCGGCCTACATTCGGATGAACCCGGTTCGAAAAGAATTGTCCGAGACTCGCGAGACATGGCCTTTCGTATTGGATCGGACGAACATCGGCGCTGAAGGTGTCGGCGCGCTCGGAGATCGCGCCCTACCCGAGCTTCGCGAGAAGAATGCACCATCGGGTAGGGCGGGCTCTCCGAGCACGCCGAACGACGGTGGAGACACCGAAAACACGTTGCAGAAAAAAAAGCAAAGAAGAGGTAACCATGAACGAAAAAGCAAAAGTCAAAATCCTGTTTCTTTGCACCGGCAATTCCTGTCGTAGCCAGATGGCCGAAGGCTGGGCACGCGCGCTCAAGGGAGACGTCATCGAGGCATACTCGGCCGGCATCGAGACGCACGGACTCAACCTCTCGGCGGTCAAGGTCATGGCCGAGGCGGGCGTGGACATTTCGGGTCATCGGTCGAAGCTTCTCGAATCGCTGTCCGACGTGCCCTTCGATTCGGTATTTATCCGTCTGGGTCGCGCTGTGCATGGTTGCCGGCATTGTTATCGGCAAATACCTGCCCGCCTTCCCGGGGTTTCTGGGAAAGCTTGAATATGCGAAGGTCTCCATCCCCATCGCCATGCTCATCTGGTTGATGATCTGGCCGATGATGATGAAGGTGGATTTCGCCAGCATCAAGCATGTCGGCAGGAACCCGAAAGGTCTTTATGTGACGTGGGCGGCCAACTGGCTGATCAAACCGTTCACGATGTTCGGCATCGCCTGGTTCTTCTTCTATGTGGTTTTCAAAAGCCTCATTCCGCCCGATCTGGCCAAAGACTATCTGGCAGGTGCGATCCTGCTGGGTGCCGCACCCTGCACCGCCATGGTTTTCGTCTGGAGTCATCTCACGCGCGGGAACCCTGCCTATACCGTGGTTCAGGTGGCGACCAACGATTTGATCATTCTCGTTGCCTTCGTCCCGATCGTGGGTCTGTTGCTGGGCGTGGGAGGCATTCAAATTCCGTGGGACACCCTGTTCCTTTCCGTGGGGCTCTTTGTCGTGATTCCGCTCGCGGGCGGCATCATGACCCGGGCGCACGTGGTCAAGAAGAAGGGACTTGACTATCTGAACAGCACCTTCCTGCCGAAGTTCAGCCGGGTCACGATCGGCGGCCTGCTACTGACCCTTGTTCTCATTTTCTCCTTCCAGGGAGAGGTGATTCTGAACAACCCGCTGCACATCGCGCTGATCGCCGTGCCGCTGGTCATCCAGACCTACCTGATGTTTTTCATCGCCTATCTGGCTGGGAAGAAGATCTGCCTGCCGCATGATGTCGCGGCACCGGGCGGGATGATCGGGGCGTCCAACTTCTTTGAGCTTTCGGTTGCCGTGGCCATCTCGCTCTTCGGTGCCGCTTCG
The DNA here is from genome assembly GCA_012514445.1 of Lentisphaerota bacterium. Taxonomy (GTDB): domain Bacteria; phylum Verrucomicrobiota; class Kiritimatiellia; order RFP12; family UBA3636; genus JAAZAI01. Next base: position 4,614 of record JAAZAI010000381.1, on the reverse strand, counting down.
CCCGTGGTGCTCGCCACCATTGTCGGTGTGCTCGTCGAAGTTCCCGTCATGCTCCACCTCGTCAAGATCGCCAACCGCACGACACGCTGGTTCCCGTCCAAAAACCAGAAATCCGCTGAGTGAAAAGAGGCCAGCCGTCTGGTGCCTTGTTCAGGCGGGCAAAACCATCAGGTCAAATCGCGGGCCTGACCCTTGTTTCTTTCCTGCGATTTATCCCGCGTAGCTTGAAAAGCGAAGCAGGAAGCCACGGGCGAAGCCGGGACGGCCGCGCCCCGCCTCTCTCGACATCGGCTTAGTTAGTCCGATTACGATTACGATTGCGATTACGATTAGGATTAGGATTACGATCCATCACTTATCACTCGCCCAAACGCGCGGCGTAGTGCGGGGAGTCGCCGCGGGCGCCCCAGTTGATGGTCTCGCCGATGGCGGCGAGCCGGCGCTCGAGGCAGAAGCGGCACTGTTCGGCGTTCTCGTCGAGGCAGGGCTTGTTCTCGTAGAGCTGGTAGCTGCGGCGGTATTCGGTGTCCGTGATGTTCGGCATGATCACGTTCGCCCCCGCGAGCACGCCCTGTTCGCGACCGTCGTCCGCGAGCGCCTGGAGCGCCGTGGTGGAGGCGATGTTCACGTCGTGCAGGAAGAGGCGCGTCGCGGCGATCATGTTGAGGCCGAGGCGGAGATGGTCCGCGGCGTAGTCGGGCGTGAAGGGGATGTCGCGCCCGAGAGGCGTGTCGTGGTGCGGGATGTACGGCCCCATGCCGATCATGTCGAGATCCAGGTCGCGGAAGAACAGGATGTCCCCGGCGAGGTCGTCGAGCGTCTGCCCCGGCAGGCCGCTCATGACGCCGCTGCCGACCTGGTAGCCGCATTTCCGCAGCAGGCGCAGGCAGTCGACGCGGCGCTCGAAGCTGTGGTCCGCCGGGTGGAGCTTCGCGTAGAGCTCGGGGCTGGAGGTCTCGATGCGCAGCAGATAGCGGTGCGCGCCCGCGGCGCGCCAGCGGGCGTAGGTCTCCTCCGACTGCTCGCCCAGCGAAAGCGTGACGCCGATCGCGCCCCCGCCGAGTTCGTCGATCTTGCGGAGGATGCGTTCGATGAAGGCGGTGTGCTTCTCGGAGGCGATTTCGCCCGACTGGAGGACGAGCGAGCCATAGCGCAGATCGATGTTTCGGCGCACGGCGCGCAGGACGGCCTCCTCGTCGAGTTCGAAGCGGCCGACGCAGTCGTTGCCCTTGCGGATGCCGCAGTAGTAGCAGTCCTTGGCGCAGACGTTGCCCATTTCGATGATCCCGCGCAGGCTCACGAGCCGGCCTGAATGGCGGACCTTGACGGCGTAGGCGGCGGCGCGCAGCGCGGCGATCTCGCCGGGAGCGGCGAGCCCGAGCAGCGCGACGAGCTCGTCGCGGGAGAGGGCGTGGCGACGGGCCGAGGCCCGTTCGAGGAGGGTGGAGAGTCCGTTCATTGCGCGCTCCCGATGATGCCGCCGCCGAGCAGGACGTCGCCGTCGTAGAACACGGCGGACTGTCCGGGCGCGACGCCGTGGATGCCCGCCTCGAAGCGCGCCGCGAAGCGGCCGTCGCCGAGGGGGCGGACGAAGGCGCCCGCCACGGGCTGGCCGGCGGAGCGCACCTTGACGGCGACGGGGATCTCGGCCTCGGGCGGCGCGATCGAGACCCAGTTGCAGGATTCGGCGACGAGCGCATGTCGCTTCGCGCGCTCGACGGCGCCGACGACGACGCGGTTGCGGCAGGCGTCGAGCTCGACGACGTAGAGCGGCTCGGCGGCCGCGACGCCGATCCCCTTGCGCTGGCCGACCGTGTACTTCCAGAAGCCGGTGTGGCGGCCGAGGACGTTGCCGGACTCGTCGACGATGTCGCCGGGGCGGTCGGGGGCGCCGATGAGCTCCGCCGTGTCGCCGCTGTAGAAGTCCTGGCTGTCGGGCTTGTCGGCGGCGTCGAGGCCGTGGGCTCGGGCGATGGCGCGGACCTCCGCTTTGGTCATGCCGCCGACGGGGAAGAGGTGGCGGGCGAGCTGCGCCTGGTCGAGGCGGTAGAGGAAGTAGGACTGGTCCTTGGCGGGATCGGCGGCGCGCAGGAGGCGGTGCCGGCCGCCGACGAAGTCGGTCCGCGCGTAGTGGCCGGTGGCGAAGCGGTCGAAGGCGACGCCCGCTTTCGCGGCCATGCGCGGCAGCAGGCCGAACTTCATCGTCGCGTTGCAGCGCACGCAGGGGTTGGGGGTGCGGCCGGACAGATATTCGGCGCGGAAGTGGGCGACGATCTCGGCCTCGTACTCGGCGGAGCAGTCGAAGGCCTGGTACGGGATGCCGATGCGGCGGCAGAAGGCCTCGGCGGCGGCGACGTCGTCCGCCTCGCCGGCGCCGAAGCACGCATCGCGATCGCCGCCGGCGTACTTGCCGTCGCGCCAGATCTTCATCGTGGCGCCGACGACGTCGAAACCCTGCTGTTTGAGGAGGAGCGCGGCGACCGAGGAGTCGACGCCTCCGCTGAGGCCGATGAGAACTTTCATGGGAGAATGACGGGGATGGACCCCTGGGTCGCAAGGGCCGGCGTCTCCGGGACCATCTGCGCCGCGGCGGGCCGCGGATCAGGCCTTGAAGCGCTTGAACTGGGGGAGGTGCGGCTTGTTCTTCGCGAGCATCGCGTTGACCATGTCGCGGATTTCGGCCAGCGAGAGGACGGCCGCCGTGAGCGGGTCGGAGGCGACGGCCTGGTAGACCTTGCGCGGGTCGCCCTCGAGGGCGGCCTCGACGGCCAGCGTCTCGCACGTGGCGTTGAGGGACGTCAGCGGCACGACCTGGCGCGGCAGGTCGCCGACCGCGATGGGCTGCATCTTGCGGCGGGAGGCGAGCACGGGCACCTCCACGCAGCAGTCGGCGGGCAGGTTGCCGACGAGGTTCCCGGTGTTGAGGACGTTGCCGTTGAAGCGGAAGAGGTCGCCGCCGAGCCAGGCGTCGATGATCGAGGAGGCGTACTCCTCGCCGCGCTTGAGCATCGCCTTGCGCTTCGCGGGGACGTCCCAGTCCGGATTGTCGATCCACTTGCGCACGTCCTGCTTCCAGTGGGTGCGTTTACGGTATTCGTTGAGGATGTAGGCGTGGTGGCCGGGATTCCAGTTGGTGCCGTGGGTGCAGTACTTCTCGATCAGCTCGGGGCGTTTGCGGAACCACCAGTTGTATTCGGAGTTGTGCCCGCTGGACTCGGTGACGTAGTAGTCGAACGCCAGGAAGAGTTCGTTGCGCACCTGCTCGGCGTTGTAGACCGCCGCGTCCTCGCGCACCTTGCGGCGGAGCGCGGGATAGAGGTCGCGCCCCTTGTGGGTGAAGGAGAGGTACCAGGCGAGGTGGTTGATGCCGCCGCAGACGTAGTCGACCTCCTCGTAGGGGACGCCGGCCCATCCGGCGAGCATGCGCGCGGTGCCCTGCACGCTGTGGCAGAGGCCCGTGACGTTCACGGCGGTCGTCTTCTGCATGGCCTGGCAGAGCATGGCCATGGGGTTGGTGTAGTTGAGCATCAGGGCGTCGGGGCAGAGGGCCTCGATGTCCCGGCAGATGGCGATCATCTCGGGGATGGTGCGCAGGGCGCGGAAGATTCCGGAGGGACCGCGGGTGTCCCCGACGTTGATGTCGACGCCGTATTCCCTGGGGATGAGGATGTCGTGCTGCCAGGTGTCCACGTCGCCGCAAAGGATGGTCGTGAGCACCGCGTCGGCGCCCGCGAGCGCCTTCTTGCGGTCCGTCGTCGCGGTGAGGCGGGCGGGGTACTTGCCGGCCGAGATGACCCGCGCGCACGAGGCCTTGGCCATGCGCAGGCGCTCGGGGTCGATGTCGACGAGCACGATGTGGGCGTCGTGCAGCGTCGGGAAGGTGAGGATGTCGCGGACAAGGCCGCGGGTGAAGCCAAGGCTTCCGGCACCGATGAAAACGACTTTGGCGGACATGTTGCTCCTTGATGATGGGCGTTGCGGATGGAATTCCGTTAGATTGTACTGCCTTGGCGTCTCCAGAGTCAAGGCGTCACTTCACGGCGTCGATGGCGCCGGCCGCGCGGGGGCCGGTCGGCTTGCGGCCGGTGAAGTCGCGGAGGAAGGGACCGTCGAACTGCCAGGCGTAAAGCTCCTCGATCGTGGTCTTGGAATCGGCAAGCGTGCCGAGGGCGATGCGCAGGAAATCCAGTCCGCCCGAAAAGGCCGTGGCGGAGTCCGCACCCCGCCCCACGCGCAGTTCGCCATCGTGGCGGGCGGAGCCGCGCAGCGCGACGGGTGTTTCGGCGACGCGCCGGCCATCGAGGTAGAGGCGCAGCGCGCCGCCTTTGCGGTCGCACTCGGCGATGACATGATGCCAGCGTCCGTCGACGACGGATGCGGGCGAGACGACAGTGGCTTCGGCGTCGGCTTTGACGCGGAACTGGATCGCGCCAGCGGCGTCGACGCCCAGTTCGTAGCCGCGCTCGCCCAGGCACGAGACGAGGACGGAGCCGCCCTTACCCGCATCGGAGCGGAAGACGGCTTCGACGAGGAAGTTGTTGTTCTCCGTATCGTGTGGGCCCGGGAAGCGCGAAGGCATCGCCGCGGCGGGCTTGCCGGAGGGAATGCGCAGCG
>JAAZAI010000380.1 GCA_012514445.1 Lentisphaerota bacterium | reverse complement strand
TTCTTCGGCTATCAGAACGCCTCGGGCAATCCGAACACGCTGACCGGCGCCGGCATTCTCTGCCTTGAGCTCTGCGGACGCCACAACGACGAGGACTCGCAGCGCGGCGTGGCCTATCTGAAGAAAAACTACACGCGGCTCAAGGGCGAGCAGCGCGCCTTCTACGGGCTCTACTACGCCTCGCAAGGCCTTTTCCAGATGGGCGGGGAAGTCTGGCAGAGCTTCGAGACTTGGATGTACGACACGTGGATCCCGGAGCAGAAGCCAGAGGGATTCTGGGAGCGCGGCGAGGAGAATTGCATCCCCTACCAGACGGCCATGTGCATCCTCGCCTTCACCGTCCCCTACCGCCAGCTCCCCATCTACCAGCGCGACGAAACCGTTGACGAGTGAGGCTCGCGCCCCTTGGAGCGTTGGTGGAATTCGGCGGAATCACCCGGCGAATCAGATTGTCTTCAACGGCCGCTTTTGGCATAATATTGGCTGAAGCAACGACCTTGAACTCCATTCTCGCCGGCCGGCCGCCGCATCCCCCGCATGAAGCAAAACGCCACTGGAATCGCCTTTGACGGCAAATCGGTTTCCTGGACGCGCCTCGAGCGCGGACGGGACTCGGTCGGCCCCAACGATTCCGGCGTGTTCCCGGGCGTGCCGGACGCCGCGGCGTCCAACGACCCGGCCGCGCGCGACGCGGCCCTCGCCGACTTCGGCCGCCGCGTCTCCGAAAAGGCTCCCGAGATCTGTACCCTCGCCCTGCCCACCCGCGACTTGATCTTCCGGACCATCCGCTTCCCCTCGTCCGACGCCGCGGAACTCGAAGCCATGGCGATGAACCAGATCGAGAAGGATTCGCCCCTGCCGATCGAGGAGATGGTGGCCTCCTTCGAAATCCTCGAGCAGGTACAGGACTCGTCGCTCGTGCTCTGCGCCGCCGCCCCCCTGCCCGCAGTCGAGACCGCGCGCCTGGCGTCGGGCGCCGATCCCGCCCGAATCGAACGCGTCGACGCCGTCGCCCTCGGCCTGCTCCGCAGCCTCGCCGACTCCCGCGAAGGCGCACCGAGCCTCTCGGCGCGCGACATCGTCCTCGTCGACGAAGGCGGCGCCGTAACCCTGGCCATCGTCGATTCCGGCCGTCCGGTGCTCATCCGCTCCGCAGGCGATGCGCAGACCGCCTCGAAAGCGGATCTGACCCGGACCGTCCGCATCGCGTTGATCCAGACCGGCGGCGAGCACGGCCCGATGCCGCTGGGCCGCCTCGTCGTCGTCACCGGCGAGGACGCGCTGCGCACCGCCGCGACGGCGGCCGCGACGGCGGTCAACTGCCCGGTCGTCGCTCCCTCCCGCCAGTCGTTCCCCTCGCCCGCCCGCGGCATCGCCCAGCGCACGATGGAGGGGCGCAGCCTCAACCTCTTCCCCGCCGACTGGAGCAACCGACTCTCCGAACGCAAATTCCGCAAGTCGTTCCGCACGGGCATCGCCGCCGCCGCCGCCGTCTGGGCGCTGCTCGCCGGCTACCTCTTCGGATGGCCCGTCCTCCTCGACCAGCGCATCAAGGCGCTCGACGCCGAAGTCTCGCGGCTGGCGCCAGACGAGGCGAAGGTGGACGACATCCGCACGCGCATCAAAATCATCGAACGCTACTCGGACCGCACGTTCTCCCCGATGGAAGCGCTTCTGGAGGTGTCGAACGCCCTTCCCCAGGGCATCGAACTGGCCGCCTATCGCTACAACGGCGTCAAGCGTCAGATCGCCGTCGAAGGCCGAGCCGGCATGTCCACGCTCGTCTACGACTTCATGGACAACCTCAAGCGCAGCGCCATCTTCGGCGCCAACAAGCTCGTGTCGGGCCCTACGTTCAACAAGAATCTCGGCGTGAACGTCTTCGAGCTGAGCATCGATTTCAAGTCTCCCGAGGAGCTGGAGTCCGCCGCGCCATGAGCATGACGAAACGCGAAAAAGTCCTCGCCGCCGCCACCGTCCTCGTGGTCGCCTTCGGCCTCGCCGGCACCCAGGCCCGCAGCCGCGTCGAGGCGATCCGGGAGAAGTCCGCCACCGCCGCCGCGCTCGCCGACCGGATCCGCATGCAGCGCGAGCTCATCGGCGCCGCCGCCGACTGGGCGGCGCGCTACGACGGAGTCAAGGACCAGATGCCCGTCTTCGAGCGCGGCAAGCAGGTCGACACGTACTGGCTCAACATCATGGATCTCGCGGCCGAGCAATACGGCGTCAAGATCCGCAACCGCAGCGCCAAGCAGGAAACGGTGATGAGCGACGTCTGCGAATTCCCGATCGAAGTCCGGGAATGGGAGGCGACGCTCGAGGCCTTCGTCAAATTCGTCCACGCCATCCAATCGGAAGGCGCCATGCTCGACATGCGCGAAATGCGCGTCGCCCCGCTTTCGAATCGGCCCGGCATCCTCAAGGGCTCCTTCGTGCTCTATTGCGCCTACATGCGCGGCGACGCCGCCCAGACGACCCCCGCCGCTTCGCCGGCACCCATGCCCGAGGCCCACGCCGCGCCCGCGCCCAGTCTCGACGCGGAACCTCCGCGGCTCGCAGCCCCCGCCGCTTCGAACACGCCTCCCGAAGGCGTAGAACAGGAACCAGCGAAATGAAGATCAACGCCCCCGCAACGAGAACTCTCGCGGCCGCCCTCTTGCTGCTCGTGTCCGTCGCCTTCGACGCGCCCGCCCAGAACCGCCCCGCACCTCCCAGGCCCTCCACGATCCGCCGACCCTCCGCCACCCCCGCGGGCGCGGCGCCGCGCGCCGCCACCCAGCCCTCCGGCGGCGGCGTCATCCCCGTCATCCCGGTCGACGATTCCCCCAACGCCCTCAACTATCAGGACGCCTCGATCTACCTCGTCATCATGGACTACGCCATGCGCAAGGGGCTCACCCCGATCTTCGCGCCGGGAATCTCCCCGGATACGAAGGTGACGCTGCGCTCCGTCGCCGAGTGCCCCCTCGACGACGAGCAGTATCTCATGGCCATCGAGCAGGTCCTCAACCTCAACGGCATCGCGCTGGAAGTCAAAGACGAGAAGTTCCTCAAGGTCGTCCCGAGCGCGGAATTCCGCAAGCACGGCGTGAAGACCGTCTTCTCCGATCCCGAGACCGGCGAAACCGTCGTCAATCCGGAACGGGGCCAGTTCGTCTCCCAGATGGTCGAACTGAAGTACATCGACATCGCCGAGGCGCAGGGCATCATCACCGGCTTCGTCCGCACCGGCGCCCAGATCCAGGCCATCGAACGTTCGAACAGCATCCTCATCACCGATTCGGCGGACACCGTCAACCGCATCGTCGAAGTCCTCAAGTACGTCGACAAGCCGATCATCGAGCGCGAGACGCCGAACTTCATCCAGATCCGATACGCCAAGGCCGCGGACATCAAAGCCCGCATCGAGGAGATCGTCAAGAGCGCGCAGGAGGAGCAGAGCGGCAAGAAGTCCTCCATGCCGCAGGAGCGCTCCTCGGGCGCTCCCGGCACCGAGCGCCGCACCCTGCCCCCCGGCGTCACCCTCCCCGGCCGCCGCGAGCCCGAGCCCGCCAGAAAGGGCGCCGAGACCTTCGAAGCCCTCGTCGCCGAGGCCCAGCGCGGCATCATCCGCGGCAAGGTCAGCATCATCGCCGACGAACGCACCAACCTGCTCATCATCATCACCCGTCCCGAGAACATGGTCTTCTTCAACAAGGTCATCGAGCAGCTCGACATCCCCACCGCCCCCGAGGTCGTCGTCGAAGTCCACCGCCTCGAGCACGCCGTCGCCAAGGAGGCCGCCGCGCTCCTCAACGAGCTCATCGGCAACAAGAAGGCATCCGAGAACGACGCCCGCCCCACCGCCCGCCGCGACGGCGATTCACCGACTCCCGCCGCGGCCGCGGCCCGCGCCGCGGAATCCAGCGACCCGGGCGCCGGCGGCGACGCCAAGACCAAGTTCGGCCAGCTCGACAGCGAAAACATCAAGATCCTCGCCGACGAACGCACCAACGCCCTCATCATCATGGCCAACTACGGCGACATGCTCGTCATCCGCGACATCATCCAGAGCATGGACATCATGCTCTCCCAGGTCGTCATCGAAACCGTCATTGTCAGCCTCAACTTCAAGGACGAAGCCCAGACCGGCATCGACTGGGTCCAGCGCGCGATGATCGCCGGCACCAGCGACGAGGGAGACGGCCCCGCCGTCGCCTTCGCCTCCGCCGGCGGCGGCGGCACGCTCACGCCCGCCGCGGCCCTCCGCAAGACGACCACGGACAGCCTCACCGGCTACGGCGCCGGCGCCACCTTGGTCACCACCCTCTTCGACTTCAATGTCGACCTCATCGTCAAGGCCGTCGCGACGGACTCACGCGCCCGCCTGATGAACGCGCCCCTCATCACCACGCTCGACAACAAGGAGGCCATCCTCGAATCGACCGAGCGAATCTACTACAGCGAGGGCACGACCTACTACTCCAACTCCGACAACTCGACGAAGAACATCAAGAACGAGGACATCGGCATCAAGCTCAAGGTCACCCCGCGCATCAACAAGAAGGGGTACATCGTCCTCACCATCGAACAGGAATGGCAGGACCTCGGCTCCGGCCAGATCATCGACGGTGAGAACCTGCCCACCGTCAACACCCGGAAAATGGGCTCCGACGTCGCCGTCCAGAGCGGCCAAACCGTCGTCCTCGGCGGCCTCGCCTCCAACTCCGACATCACCAGCAAGTCGAAGATCCCCCTTCTGGGCGACATTCCGCTGCTGGGCTGGTTCTTCCGGTCGACCTCCGTCTCCAAGAGCCGCAACGAGATCGTCATCTTCCTCACGCCGCGCGTGATCGACACGCCGGGACAGATCGAGGACGAGGCCCGCGGGCGCAAAGCCGTCCTCGACACCGACGGCATCTGGAACAGCGGCTGGTCCAACAGCCGCCTCGCCGACCCGATCACCGAGAAGGAGGAGCGCAAGCTCATCGAGCGCGGCCGCGACACCGTCATGCCGCCACGCTACCCGCTGACCCGCCACCTCACGGAACTCAACCGCGAGCACGGCCTCCAGCCCGAGGTCGCCCCCACGAACCGCGTCGGCAGCCGGTACGGCTACTCGCACTTCTCCGACATCCCGATCGACGAAGATCGCATGGTCTCCGCCGAAACACCGGCTCCTGCCACCGCCGAGCCCGCCACCGCTCCCGAGGCGCCCGCTCCCGCCGAGCCCGCCACCACTCCCGAAGCGCAGGTCCCCGCCGAGGCGCCCGCCTCCCCCGCGCCTGCCGTGAGTCCTGATGCGAGCCCCCCGCGGCTCGCAACCCCGCCCGAGCCCGCCACCGCTCCCGAGGCGCCCGCCGCCGCCGAGCCCGCAGCCGAAGCGCCCGCATCCGCCATCGATCAGCGCATCCAGGATATTCTGGGGCAGTAACCGTTGACCTCCACTTCGATGTCCAGCCACACAGCCCCGACCCCCGCCCACGAGCGATCCCAAGCCGAAGTCATCGATCCCGCCTATTCGACCACCTGCCTTTCGCCCCCGCAGTCGAGGTCTGAAACGTGGCTTTATCCACGTGCCGAATTCGAATGCTTTCTGCTGGCGCGGCTCCGCCGCGACGTCGACTCGCTGAAGCTCAAGGTCGGCTACCCGGGCGTATTCCACGTTCCCGCCGCCACTGCGTATTTCCGCATCTTCCTCCAGCCCGGAGTCCTCGATCTCAACGTGGTCGGAGACCTCTCGGCATCCTTGGATGGCCACCCCCTCGACGTGCTTCTGGGCGACGGCCGCGAAGCCACGCTGATGACCGGGGATGAAGGCACGCTGCTGCTGAAGGTCGCCGTGGAGGATCCCGCCGTCGCGATCCCCTCCATCCAGTGCGCCCTCGACGGATGGGAGGCCTCGACCGACGGCATCCACTACACGCCGGCAACACGGGACCGCGCCCAATTCGCCATGGAGCCGCCAGCCATCGACGTGCCCCTGCATCCGCTGGGAGGCGGTCGCTACGACGCCGGACGCGAAATCCTCGCCCACCTCGATATCGCCTCGGAAACCGCCCCGCGGCTTCGCGTCGGCGAATCCATCGCCGAAATGGAGAACCGCGATCCCGCCCACGCCGAGCAGACCACCGCGCTCGCCCAGACGGCCCTGGGCCGTTGGCGCACGCCCCTCCCCCTCGCCTTCCGCTACGCCGCCGTCGAATCGGACGCGCCGGCCTCCATCGCCTGCCAGGCCCTCTTCGCGCCCGCCCAATATCGCGGTGCCTTCCATGCCGACCCCGAGCTCGACCGCATCTGGATGCGCGCAGCCTACACCCTGCGCCTCTGCATGCATCCGTTCATGCTCGACGGCATCAAGCGCGACCGCCTGCCCTGGCTCGGCGACCTCGCCATCAGCCTCATGGCCAACGCCTACGCCTTCGCCGACCCGCTTCCCGTGCGCCGCACCCTCGCCGCCCTGGGCCGCTCCGGCATCAAGGAGAAGCACCTCAACGGCATCGTCGACTACACGCTCTGGTACTTCATCTGCCACGACCAACACCAGCGCTTCTTCGCCGACCGCCCCTTCCTCGAAGCCCAGTACCCCGAAATCCGAGACATCCTGGACGACGTGCTTCGGATCGCCGACGCCCACGGCGGACTCCTCCCCGACCAAGGCGACTGGTGCTTCATCGACTGGAGCGAACTCCCGAAGGCCACCGCCCTGCAGATGCTCTACCACTGGGCGCTCGTGAGCGCCGCCCGCCTCGCCGACCGCATGCACGACGTGGCGACGTCCACACGCTGCCACGCCGTCGCCGACACGCTCCGCGACCGCCTTGCCGACACCGCGTTCGACGACGACGCCGGGCTGTTCTACGCCATTCCCGGCAGGCCCGACTCCGGTTTCTTCCGCCACCCCAATTTCCTCGCCGTGCTCGCCGAGATCGCTCCCGATGACCTTTCGACGCATATCGCGGATGAACTGGCCACACGCGGCATGCCCCCGGTCGGAACGCCCTACATGGCGGCGCTCGAGTGCCTCGCCCTGCACCGCGGCGGCCGTTCGGCGGACGCCATCGCCGAAATCCGACGCATCTGGGGCGGCATGCTCAAGCGCGAGGCAACGACCTTTTTCGAGGCCTACCGCGAAGGCGAGACCGAGGCCGAGACGCTCGCCTTCTACGGTCGCCCCTACGGCAGGAGCCTCTGCCACGCCTGGAGCTCCGCACCCGTCGCGCTCCTGCCCATGATCGCCTTCGGCTGCGAACCCGCCGCCGACGGCTGGGCCTCGCACAACGCCGCCAAAATCTCGGTCCTCGGAGAAGCCTGCGCCACCATCCCCGCAGGCGACAAGACGCTGATCCTCGAATCCCGGTCCGGCCAGGTCAACTGCGCCCAGAGCGATTTCAGGTAGCTTGCAAGGGTGAAGCGTCTCTGATACACTGGCGTCGTTAACATCTCCACAAAATGCCTTCAACCCAAAGGGGACCCCAACTATGCAATACGAAGACGCGGTGAAACTCCTTTCCGAAAACGGCCAGTCGCATCTGCTGAAGTTCTGGGACCAACTCGACGAGAACCAGCGGAAGTCGCTGCTCGACCAGATCGCCGGACTGGATTTCGCCGCGATTGCGAAGATGCGCGAAGCTTTGGCCGCCCACACCGGGGAGAAGTCCGCGAAGGCGGCCGGCTCAATGGCCCCCGCGGAGGTCTCCGTGCTCAAAGGAGAGGCGGCCGACGCCGCGGAGCGCATCGGTTCCTTCGAGGTCCGCAACGGCCGCGTGGCCGCTCTCGTCGTGGCCGGAGGCCAAGGCTCGCGCCTGGGCTACGAGGGGCCCAAGGGCTGCTTCCCCATCGGTCCCCTCACACGCGAATCGCTGTTCTTCTTCCACGCCCGCAAGATCCTCGCCCTTGGCCGGGAATGGGGTGCCTGCATCCCGTTCTACGTGATGACGAGCACGGAAAACGATGCGCCGACCCGCGCTTTCTTCGAGGAGAACGCCTTCTTCGGCCTCGACAAGCGAGACGTCTTCTTCTTCACGCAGTCCATGTGGCCGGCGCTCGATGCGAAGGGGCGCATCATCCTCGACCGGCCGGATCACGTCTTCCTCGGCCCGGACGGCCACGGCGGCACGCTCTCCGCGCTCGAACGCAGCGGCGGTCTCTCGGACATGGTCCGGCGCGGCATCTCCTCCGTGTTCTACTTCCAGGTCGACAATCCGCTGGTGGACATCGCCGATCCCGCCTTCATCGGCTTCCACAAGCAAAATCTCGCCGACATTTCGATCAAGGTCTGCCCCAAGCGCAACCCCGACGAGGGCCTCGGCGTCGTCGTCGAACGCGATGGCAGGACCGAGATCGTCGAATACACGGAATTCACCCCCGAACAGAAGAACGAACGCCTGCCCAACGGCGACCTACGCTTCAAGTACGGCAGCGTGGCCATACACATCTTCAGTCTGGACTTCCTCCAGCGCGAAGCCCGGGCTGGGCTGCCAATCCACGTCGCCTTCAAGAAAGTCCCCTGCGTCGACGGCGCGGGCCGAACCGTGAAGCCCGTGAAGCCGAACGCCTACAAATTCGAGAAGTTCATCTTCGATTCGCTTGCCGACGCCAAGGTGTGCTCCTGCCTGGCCTTCGATCGCGCGGACGAATTCGCCCCGGTGAAGAACGCGGAGGGCGACGATTCTCCCGCGACCTGCCAGGCCGCGCTGGTGGCAAAGTGGGCGCGCTGGCTGCGCGACTGCGGCGTGAACATTGCGGAAGGGACCGATGGCGCGCCCGCGATCAAGATCGAGATCGATCCGGCCTTCGCTCACTCCGCCGCGTCGCTGCGCAAGCGCCTCGCCTCGGGAGGCGTCGAGATCGACATCTCGAAGGACATCCTGCTGCAGTGACATTGCCACCGCGCGTTTAGCACGTTGCGCGCACGGGCGGCGTCTGCTAGAATCATGGGAAAAATCCGTCGATTCCCCGCCTGCCGCGGCGGAATTTGCGTTTCATTCCAGAAGCCATGATCCGAAAATCCGTCCAGAATCTCAAGCCCTACACGCCCGGCGAACAGCCCAAGATCTCCAACATCGTCAAGCTGAACACCAACGAAAACGCCTACCCGCCATCCCCCAAGGTCGCGGCGGCCCTTCGCGATTTCGCCGCCAACGCCCTCAACCTCTACCCCGACCCGCTCTGCGTCCGCATCCGCGAACACCTCGCAAAACTCCACGGGTGCGAGGCCGACGACATTTTCGTCGGCAACGGCTCGGACGAAGTCCTCCGCCTCGCCACCGGCGCCTGGGTCGAGGACGATGGCGCGATCGGCTTTTTCAACCCGTCGTATTCGCTCTATCCGGTGCTGGCCGAAATCCGCGAAGTCCCCGGCATCGCACTCCCCCTACCCGATGCGCCAGATCTGCCGGACTGCCTCGCGAAGGCCGCGCTCCCGAAGGCGCCCGATCTGTTCTTCGTCGCCAACCCCAACGCCCCGACGTCCACCCAGTTCCCCAAGGCGGCGATGCGGAAGTTCTGCGAGCGCTTTCCCGGCGTCGTGGTGATCGACGAAGCCTACGCCGCTTTCGCCGACGAAGACTGCCTGGGACTCGCGCTTTCACTCCCCAATGCCGTCGTCTGCCGCACGATGTCCAAGGCCTGGTCCCTTGCCGGCATCCGCCTCGGCTACGCGATCGGACCGCGCAATCTGATCGACGCGCTCTACAAGATCAAGGACTCGTACAACGTCAACGCGCTCACCCAGGTCGCAGCCCTCGCGGCGCTTTCGGATCCCGACTGGATGCTGCGCAACCGCGACCGCATCGTCGCCACCCGCGCGCGGCTCGCCCGCGAGCTCCGCGCGATGGGCTGGACCGTCGCCGATTCCGCCACGAACTTCCTGTGGTGCCAGCCCCCGGCCCCTGCGACCGCCGAAGGCGTCATGGCGATCCTGCGCGGTCGCGGGATCGTCGTCCGCCACTTCCCCGGCCCCGTCACCGGCGGCCACGTCCGCATCACGATCGGCACCGATGAACAGACCGACTTCCTCTTGGAAGTCCTCCGGAAAGGCAACTAGATGAGCGCAAGCAGAACCGCATCCGTCAATCGCAAGACGAAGGAAACCGCCATCAGCCTCGCGCTGGACCTCGACGGCGCCGGCGCCTCCGAGATCGCCACCGGCATCGGCTTTCTCGATCACATGCTCACGCTGCTCTCCCGCCACTCGCTGATCGATCTGAAGATCCAGTGCAAGGGCGACACGGAGGTGGACTACCACCACACGGTCGAGGACGTCGGCCTGGCGCTCGGCACCGCGCTCGACCAGGCGCTCGGAGAGCGCCGTGGCATTCGCCGCTACGGCTTCTTCCTGCTGCCCATGGACGAATCGCTGGCCCAGGTCGCCCTCGACCTCGGCGGCCGTCCCTTCCTCGCGTATGCCAACGGCGTCAATTCCTCGTTCGTCCGCGATTTCGACACGAACCTCTTCGAGGAGTTCTTCCGCGCGCTTTGCGTCAACGCCCGCATGAACCTGCACGTCCGCGTGGACGGCAACGAAGCGCACCACGCCATCGAAGGCGTGTTCAAGGGCTTCGCCCGCGCCCTGCGCGAAGCCATTGAAGCCGACCCCCGCGATGCCGGCATCCCCTCAAGCAAGGGCGTGTTGTGATCGGGCAGATGCCCGATCACGCTCC
>JAAZAI010000379.1 GCA_012514445.1 Lentisphaerota bacterium | reverse complement strand
GCCGACGATCTCGCCGCTCAACGACCCCGCCTGGGTCGCCGTCAAGTCGATGGCCAAGAAAAAGGGCATGAACGGCCTCGTCGACGCCCTCGCCGACCTCGGCGCCAAGGGCATCGTCGTCACCGACATCCGCACCTGCCGCCTGTAATTCCGGGGTCTGGGGTGTCCCCAGCCTGAACTACTCACTACGCACTACTCTCCACGCACTCAACTCCATGAGCCGCTACCGCCACATCGTCCTCTTCTGGCTGAAGGACGCCTCCCCCGCCGGCATCGCCGAAGCCCGCGAAAAGCTCCTGTCCCTCCAAGGCCGCATCCCGGGCCTGGTCTCGCTCGAGGCCGAGCCCGACGCCGAACGCTCGGAACGCTCCTGCGACCTCTGCCTCGACACGCTCTTCGACTCGAAGGCGGCGCTCGACGCCTATCGCACCCACCCCGCGCATCTGCCCGTGATCGCCTATATGAAAGAACACGCGGCCAAGTCGTGCACGGCGGACTACCCGGTGCGCTAGAAAAACCCCGCCACCGCGAAAGCCTGCAGCCAGCCGGCGATGAACGCGGCCTGCTTCTCACGGACGGCGTCATTGAAGTGGACGTGGTCGCAATAGAGATCGGGGCCGAGGTTGCGCGTGAAGGTGTGCAAGTCGATCGACGGGACGCCGGCATCGCGCATGATCCGGTCCGCCGTCGCGTTGTAGGCGGCGCAATCGGCGGCGAACCGGTGGAACCCGATGCCGGGGCGGCAGTTGTGGACGGCCTCGTCGCAGGGCGTCGTCCGTATCCAGACGAAGCGAGGACGCATGTCCTCGACCGTCTCGAGGATCGCGCTCAGGTTGCGCTCATACTGATCGAGCGGCACCTGCTTCGCCCCGGTGGCCGGATCGGTCTTGATGTCGTGGAGACCGCAGTTGACCAGCAGCAGATCGGCATCGATCCCGCCCGTTCGCCGACGCTCCTTCAGGTACGCCAGCACCATCGAGGAGTCGCCGCCGTTCGCCCCTTGCGGCTTGTCCAGGTTGAGGAGGGCCTCGTCAACCCCTTCCTTTCGGGAGTACGCCATGACTCCCTTCAAATAGCCCTCCAGATGGGGGCCGTACTGAATCGAGATGCTGTCGCCGATAATGTAGATTTTCATGTTGCATCGCCCATTTTAATAAATCAATTGCACTATAATCCCATCTGCCCCCCGGCGTCAAGGACACAACGGTGATCGCATGTAATCGGTCGACGGGAAGGAACGTGCCTGCTCGACTGAGCGTTCTTGCGTCAACCCGGCGATTGCAGACTTTCAATTCAGCAATTCGCAATATGGCCTGGAACCAGGGAAACGGCGCGCTCGGAGATCGCGCCCTACCCCGAAATCACCGCCAAACGGGGAGTCTACGAGGTAGGGCGGGCTCTCCGAGCACGCCGCTGCGAAGCAGGGACGGCCATATTGCGAATTCCAGACTTTCGATTTCCGGTCCTTGAACGACGGGGCCGTTTTGTCTATAATAAAAAGCGCATTCGTAGCCTTTTCGTCAACCCTCCGAACCCACGCCATGTCCATGACAATCCTCCGCGGCGGCAACGCCTTCCCGCCGTTCCGCGTCCGCCAACTCGAAGAGGCCTGCGCCGGCGCACTCGGCCGCCCCGCCACGCTCTCGGCCACCTTCGTCTACCTCCTCGACCTCTCCGCACGTCTATCCGCCGAAGACCTCCGCCGCGCCTGCGAACTTCTCGGCGCGACCGACGCCGCCCCCGCCGGCGCCGCCGCCGCGGCGCCGATCTACGTCTCCCCGCGAAAAGGCACCATCTCGCCCTGGTCGTCGAAGGCCACCGACATCTTCCGCAACTGCGGTCTCGCCGCCGTCCGCCGCGTCGAACGCGCCGTCGAAATCCACCTCGCCGCCGACACCGTCCCGCTCGCCCCCGCCGACGCCGCGCCCGCCTTCCCCGTCCTCCACGACCGCATGACCGAAGGCGTCTACACCGACCTCGCCGACCTCTTCGCCATGGGCGACCCCGAGCCCGGGCTCACGTTCGACGTCCTCGGCGAAGGCGCCGCCGCCATCGAGCGCGCCAACCGCGAGATGGGCCTCGCCCTCTCCCCGGACGAAATCGCCTACCTCGTCGAGGCCTACCAGCGCGAAGGCAAGAACCCCACGGACACCGAGCTGGTCATGTTCGGGCAGGTCAACTCCGAGCACTGCCGCCACAAGATCTTCAACGCCGAATGGATCGTCGACGGCCGGAAGAAGGACCTCTCCCTCTTCAAGATGATCAAGAACACGCACGCGAAGCACCCCGAGGGCACGCTCGTCGCGTATTCCGACAACTCCGGCATCATGGAGGGTTTCCGCGCCTCGCTCTTCCTCTGCGATCCCGCCTCACGCCGCTACGCCTTCTGCGAGGACCAGGTCGACATCCTCATGAAGGTGGAGACGCACAACCACCCCACCGCCATCTCGCCCTACCCCGGCGCCGCCACCGGCGTCGGCGGCGAAATTCGAGACGAGGCCTCCACCGGCACCGGCTCCAAGACGAAGGCCGGCATCGCCGGCTTCATGACCTCGCATCTGCGCATCCCCGGCTATCGCCTGCCCTGGGAGCTCGACGCCTCCGCCCCGCCCCGCCTCGCCTCGCCGCTGCAGATCATGACCGACGGACCCATCGGCGGCGCCGCCTTCGGCAACGAATTCGGCCGCCCGCAGCTCTGCGGCTTCTTCCGCACCTTCGAGGCCGAGGCCGGCGGCGTCGCCTACGGCTACGACAAGCCCATCATGCTCGCCGGCGGCATGGGCGCCATCCGCCGCGGCCTCGTCCACAAGCAGCCCATCCCCCCGGGCTCGCTCATCGTCCAGCTCGGAGGCCCCGCCATGCGCATCGGCCTCGGCGGCGGCGCCGCCTCCTCCCTCGCCTCCGGCAGCAATGACGAGGATCTCGATTTCAACTCGGTCCAGCGCGGAAACGCCGAGATGCAGCGCCGCTGCCAGGAGGTCATCGACGCCTGCGTCGCGCTCGGCTCCGCCAACCCCGTCCTCTCCATCCACGACATCGGCGCGGGCGGCCTCTCCAACGGCTGCCCCGAGCTCGTCGAGAAGACCGGCGGCCACTTCGACCTGCGCGCCATCCACAACGAGGAGCCCTCCATGTCGCCCATGGCGATCTGGTGCTGCGAAGCGCAGGAGCGCTACGTGCTCGCCATCGCGCCGCAGGACCGAGAGGCCTTCGAGGCGCTTTGCGCCCGCGAGCGCTGCCCCGTCGCCTTCATCGGCACCGCCACCGGCGACCACCGCCTCGTGCTGGCCGATTCACACTTCAACGACCTCCCCATCGACATGGACATCGACGTCCTCCTCGGCAAGCCGCCGCGGATGCTGCGCGACGTGACCCGCGTCGAACGCCCCCTGCCGCCCGTCGCCTTCGCGCAGGCTCCGACCATGCGCGAAGCCTTCGAACGCGTCCTGCGCCACCCGACCGTGGCCGACAAGACGTTCCTCATCACGATCACCGACCGGACCGTCACCGGCATGGTCCACCGCGACCAGATGTGCGGCCCGCATCAGCTCCCCGTGGCCGACCACGCGATCACCACGACGGGCTACCTCGGCACGACCGGCTCCGCGATGGCGTGCGGTGAACGCACGCCCGTGGCCGTCTCCGACGCGCCCGCCTCCGGCCGCCTCGCCGTCACCGAGGCCGTCCTCAACCTCGCCACCGCGGCCGTCGGCGACCTCGGCCGCGTCAAGCTCTCCGCCAACTGGATGTGCGCCTGCGGCGAACCGGGCGAGGACGCGCGCCTCTTCGACACCGTCAAAACCGTCGGCATGGACTTCTGCCCCGCCCTCGGTCTCTCCATCCCCGTCGGCAAGGACTCGCTCTCCATGCGCACGCTCTGGGAAGACCCCGTCACGGGTGCCCCGCAGCGCCAGATCGCGCCGCTCTCGCTGATCGTCAGCGCCTTCGCGCCCGTGGACGACGTGCGCCTCGCCGTCACGCCCGATCTCAAGCCCGGCGCCTCCGCGCTCATCCTCGCCGACCTCGCCGGCGGCCGGCGCCGCCTCGGCGCGAGCATTCTCGCGCAGGTCTACAACGTCGTCGGCGGCGATGTCCCGGACATGGACGACCCCGCTCCGCTTGGCGCCTTCTTCGCCGCCTTCCAGCGCCTGCTCGCCGAGCGGCGCATCCTCGCCGCCCACGACCGCTCCGACGGCGGCCTCGCCGCCACCCTCGCCGAGATGTGCATCGCCGGCGGCCGTGGCGGAGTCGTCACCCTGCCCGCCGCCGCCGATGCGCACGACGCCCTCGCCGCGCTCTTCTGCGAAGAGCCCGGCATGGTCATGCAGGTCGCCGCCGCGGATGTCGAGACCGTGCTCAAGGCCTTCGCGGACGCCGGCGTCGCCGCCGCCGTCGTCGGCGAGGTCGCGGACGCCAAGGCGCTCGTGGTGCGCTGCGGCGACGCGGTCGCGCTCGACATGCCGCTGCGCGAGATCCGCGCCATCTGGTCCGAGAACTCCGTCCGCATGCGCGCGCTGCGAGACAATCCGGCCTGCGCCGAGCAGGAGCGCGCCAACGCTGCGGACGACGCCGACCCCGGACTGACCTTCGCGACGACGTTCGATCCCGACGCCCTGCCGAACATCCGCGACGCGGCGGCGAAGCCCGCCGTGGCGATCCTCCGCGAGCAGGGAGTCAACGGCCACGTCGAAATGGCCGCCGCCTTCGCGCTGGCCGGCTTCGAGGCGGTCGACGTCCACATGACGGATCTGCTGTCCGGGCGCGTCCGCCTCGCGGACTTCAAGGGCGCCGTCGCGTGCGGCGGCTTCAGCTATGGCGACGTGCTGGGCGCCGGCTCGGGCTGGGCGCGCTCGATCCTCTACAACAACCGCCTGCGCGACGAATTCGCGACGTTCTTCCACCGCCCGGACACGTTCACGCTGGGCGTCTGCAACGGCTGCCAGATGGTCTCGCAGCTCAAAGGCATCATCCCCGGCGCCGAGGACTGGCCGCGCTTCGCCCACAACGTCTCGGAGCAGTTCGAGGCGCGCTACTGCACGCTCGAAGTCCTCGAGTCCCCGGCCGTGTTGCTGCAGGGCATGGCGGGCTCGCGCCTGCCCATCGCGGTGGCGCACGGCGAAGGGTTCGCGAAGTTCGAATCGCCGGCGATGCGCGAGCGCCTGCTCGCCGCGTCCTGCGCGAGCCTGCGCTACGTGGACGGCCGCGGCGCGGCGACGGAGCGGTATCCGTTCAACCCGAACGGCTCGGAGGGCGGACTCACCGGCTTCTCGTCGAAGGACGGGCGGGCGCTGATCCTGATGCCGCACCCGGAGCGCGGCTTCCGCTCGGTCCAGCTCAGCTACCGTCCCGCGACGCAGTTCACCGGCGAGGCCGGCCCGTGGATGCGGATGTTCCGCAACGCGCGCGCGTTCGTGTAGGGACGTCACCCGATCGAGTGCTCGCCGGGCCCGCAGACGACCGTCTTGCCGCCCGGTGGCGTCACGTCGGCGCGGCATCGCGGCGGAACCGTGACGCGCATCGCGAACGTGCCGCCCTTGCGCGTCCAGTTCACGGCATAGCCGCGATACGTGGCCGAAACGGAATCCAGCGCCGCGAGATTTTCCGGCTCGATCGCGAGGTGCTGCCATCCCGGATGCTCCGGCAGATGGCGGAAGCCCGCGGCGTACCGGAAGAACCAGGCGCTGAGATCGCCGAACATGATGTGGTTGCGCGAGGAGTGCCCTTCCCAGTTCTCCCAGAGCGACACCGCGCCGCGCCGCAGCCACTTGATCCATCCCGGATACGCCTCCTGCGTGAAGAAGCGCAGGGCCAGATCCGCATGTCCGTTGTCCGCCAGCGCGCGGGGCACGTGCTTCGCGCCGAGAATGCCGAACTGCGCCTTGCAGTCCTCCCGACGGGCGAGGTCGGCGAGCGCGGAGACCACCGCCTGGCGTTCGCCGTCTTCGCAAAGCCCGTAGTAGAGCGGCGTCCCGAGCGCCGTCATGCAGCCGTTCGCGTAGACGCCCCCGCCGTTGTAGAACCGGCGGTTGAAATTCCCCTTGATCCGCTCCGCGCGCTCGGCGTAGCGGCGGGCGTCGTCCGCATGGCCGAGACGCCTGGCGATTCCGGAGAACATCGTGGCGAGCCCGTAGTACGCCGCCGTGGTCGACAAGGGCGTCTCCACGGTCTGCGTCTTCTCCGGCGGACACCAGTCGCCCAGTCCGAACGCCACGATGTCGTCTTCGCACATCGAGTCGCAGTACTCGAGGTAGAGACGCATGGCGTCGTAGGAGCGGCGCAACGGCGCATCGTCGCCCGTGAAGAGCCAGACGTTGTAGGGCACGACGAACAGCGCGCCATCCCAGTTGGGGCCGTTGCCCCAGTTGTAGCCCCAGCCCGCGCACGGCGCGATGCCGGGCAGCGCGCCGTTGAGGCGCTGGCAGTCCCGCAAGGTGTCGACCCACTGGCCGTATCCGCCTGCGGAATCGAAGTTGTAGAGCCCGGTCTCCGCCGCGAGCTGCGCATCGCCCGTCCATCCGTTCTTCTCGCGGTGCGGGCAGTCCGTCGGAATGCCGACGAAGTTGGCGAGGTAGGAGACGCGCGTCACCGCCTGGAGCCGGTTGAGGTCTGCGGAGGAGCACTCGAACGAACCGATGGAATCGAAGTCGGACCGCACTTCGCGCACTTCGAGTTTCTGGATCGACGCCTCGCCGCACACCCAGACTCTCACATAGCGAAAGCCATGGTAGGTGAAGCGGGACTCCCACGTCTCGGGCGTCCCATCGCCTTTCATCGTGTACTCTTCGTGCTGGAACGAGCCCGTCTTGACAAAGCTGTCCTGCGCCTGTTTCGAGATCTCGCCGTCGTCGGTGATCCGCTCCGCATAGTCGAGTTGGATCTGGGCCCCGGGCTGCGTCCCCGCGACGGTGATCCGGCAGCGGCCCGACAGGTTCGTGCCGATGTCGTAGACGCCGAAGCAGGTCGGTTCGCCCTTGACCTCGAACGTGCGCACCACGCGGCAGGGAATCGCGGACTCCTCCTCGAAGACACCGCCGGGCGATGCGACGACCACCGCCTTGCCCCAGCGCTCGTCCGGGACGAAGGCGCACGTGGGCCAGTCCTTGAACTCGCGCCGGGCGTCGTAGTGCTCGCCGTTGCGAAGCTGCGTGTGGACGATGGGCCCCTTCAGCGAACTCAGCCAGGCGCTGTCGCTGGCCAGCAGCAGGTTCCCCTCCGCGTCGCGGATCTCGAGGCGGAGCTTGGGCTGGTCGCGCCAGGCCGCGTTCTCGAAGTTCCACACGTCCTTGACGGCGTGGTTGTACAACCCATGGCCCAAGATCACGCCGACGGCGTTTTCGCCCGGCTGGAGATGTTCTTCGAGATCCAGGACGTTGTAGCGCACCCGGCGGTCGTAGACGCTCACGATCGGCGCCAGCTCGCGGTCGCCGACCTTGCGGCCGTTGACCTGGAGTTCGTAGTAGCCCAGGCCGCAGATCGCGACGCGGACGCCGGCCGGCGCGGGGCACTTGAACTTGACGAAGAAATACGGGGCGGCGCCGCCATTCCCCGCCCCGATCCATTTTGACTCGTTGCCTGC
>JAAZAI010000378.1 GCA_012514445.1 Lentisphaerota bacterium | reverse complement strand
GGTGGATTGAGCAGAGGAATGAATTCCTACGGTTCCGACGGCGCCCTGGCGGGCAGCGCGTACTGGGATCCGGAAGGAGCCGGCGACGTCTTCAGCATCCCGGGCGCCGGCGGCGGGATCTGGCGCGTGGAGCGTTCCATGTTCAGCAACGCCAGCCGACTCTGGATCGAGAGCGTTCCCGACGTCATCGGAGCCTCCGCAGAGGCCTTCGAACCGGCAGACTAGCGGCGGAATCAGGCCTCCGGGGCGGGGCCCAGCTCGATGCCGGCCCAGGCTCCGCCGTAGGGAATGTACCAGGCTTGGCCGAGATGCCGTTCGGCATGCAGCGGCCATTGCAGCGCGGTCTCGAGGCCCGTTCCGTCGTTGTCGAAAAGGACCAGGTAGAGCCCGAAGCGATAGCCCGGAACCGGCTGCATGGGCGGAATGAGATGGAAGGGCAGGAAGAGCAAGCCCTCGAAGTGCGATTCCGTTTTGCCGCGCCGTTCCCGATCGCCACGTGGAACGGTGTTGGACGGGCGGGCTCCGGCACGGTCCAGGTGTGGACCCGGCGCATCACGCCGTTGGGCGCGAGGGGCGGCAGGCGCTCTTCGACGCGGATGCCGCAGCCCGAAAGGGTCAGGACCAGATCCTCGATCGTCTCGCTGCCGACATTGACGACGTCCACCAAGGTCTGGCAGCGTCCGTTCGCGAGGCGGGGGGCGGCTTGCACCTGCAAGGGGTGGAAGACTTTCAACGCCGCCACGGACACCGCATCGGCGTCGCGCCCCACGAGGGTGACGTACTGCGTGTCGCGCGGCGTCTTGAGCGGCACCGGGAGTGCGACGCGTCCGGAGGCGGGGACCGCCTGCTCGCGGCCGTCGATTCCGACGAGTCCCGTGAATCCAGCGCAATCGAGGGAGACGGTCGAGCCGCCGATGAACCGCCGTTGCGACCGGGGGGTGAAACGGCAGCGGCGCCCCTGCTCCGCCTCGACCTCGGCCCAGTAGTCGTTTCGTTCGAGCCAGGCGACGATGTCCGGCGGGCCGACGAGCATCCGCTCGGACGGAATTTCGATGAAGGTCCTCCCGTCGGCGATGGCTGCGCGGACGGCATTCACGTCGCAGCGGTCGGCGATCACGCCCGTGCGATTGGCGCCCAGCAGCGGGATGTCCAGCGAAGTCGGGTAGGCGTCGTCGTAGAGGACGTCTGGCCGCCGGTCGCCGACGGGGACGTGGATGTCGAGCCCGCTGACGATCGGGACGCGCTTGCCGCGGTTCAGCAGCGAGGCGTACCAGTCGATCAGCTTCCGGTTGTTGTTGGAGTCAAGGGGGCCGTTGACGAGTTCTACGGCGTCGAGGAGCCCGGCGTCCAGCAGCGACTCCAGTCGGTCGACCATGAATGCGTAGGGATGCGCCAGGACCACCCACTCGCTGTTGGCCTTGAACCAGCGCAGCACGGACTCGACGTCCGGGTCGTTGATCGGCGGGGCGTCGCCGGTCGTCCCGACGGTCGTGAGGTGCCCCCAGTCGTACATGTATTCCCTGCCGGGGAAAATTCGAAGGGGGATGCGGTTGCGTTCGACGGTTGCGCGCAGCGCCTCTTGTCGATCCGGGGACTGAAAGGCCGTAAAATCGTAGCCATGCCGCCACAGTCCAGCCACCAGCAGGGCCAATTCATCCTCCGCGGCGTTCCACTGGCCGTGGAAGTCCCCGAAATGGATTGATCGACCCTCCCGTGCGATCATGGCGCGTCGGTTCCGGCTCCCGCTCTCCGGCCTCTGCGAGGACCGACGGGTCTGGCTCGCGCCTTCGGCGGTCCGCACGTCTCGCCGTCAAGCCGCCGTGGGAGCAGTTTCACCGGCGGGAGGCGAAGGGCGCGGTCGTCGATGATCTGCAGCAGCATGTTCACGGAGCGGGAGCCCATCTCGGCGACGGGCAGCGCCATCGTGTCGATCGGGATGCCGCAGTCGTCGAACGGCGCGTCGCTGAACGTGATCAGAGAAAGATCGGCCGCCGGCGCAAGCTGGAGCCGTGCCGCCGCGAGCATGACGATGCGGGCGGTGGTCTCGTTCTCGGCGACGACCGCGGTGGGGCGCTCGCGTCCGCCCAGCCGCTCGAGAATGGCCTCCAGCCGCGCGCGTCGCTCGAAGGCCTCGCCGGGAGGGCCGTCCAGCCAGGACGGGGTCAGGCCGGCTCGGCGCATGGCATCGCAATAGCCCTCGAAGCGATCCTGGATGCTGTAGTGGGCGTCGCGCCGGTCGGTATGGGTGTAGTAGGCGATCCGGCGATGTCCCAGGCCGATCAGATGCTCCGTCGCGACGGCGCCCGAGCGGAATTCATCGAAGTAGATGCAGTTCCCCTTGTGCTTGGAATTCAGCCAGAGGGCGGGGATGCGGATCCGGTGCCGTTCGATCAGCTCCACCATCGCGTCGGGGATGTTGACGTCGTGCTTGATCAGCAGCCCGTCGGCCATCGACTCGCGGAGGATATGGGGCATGTAGTCCTGGTCGACGAGCTTCTCGTCGGGCAGGCAGCTCAGAAGCAGATGGAGGTTCTTCGCGCGCATCGCGTCCTCCATGCCGGCGAGAAGCGGCGTCGTGACGGGCGTCGGATGCTCGCGGCTGACGAGCAGCGCCAGGCAGCCGAACCGTCCGGAGCGGATGGAGCGGGCCGCCGCGTTCGGTCGGTAGCCGAGCTTGTCCGCCATCTCGATGATCTGGCGGCGCATCGCCGCGCTGATCCGCCCCGTGTTGCGCAGCGCCGCCGAGACGGTCATTTCCGTCACGCCCACGCGCTGCGCGATGTCCTTGAGCGTCGTCTTGCCCATGCCATTCTCCTCGCGGTCCCGATCCGACGGGCCTGCACAAGGATGAAATGATAGGGTGTCGCGGGTTTACAAGCAAGGAAAATGAATCGGGATAATGGGTTACGGTTGGCGCTTGCGGGCCACGGCGCCGTCCATGTCGGTCCGCCAGGCGTGAATCGCCGACCACTCGTCGTGGTCGGCATGCAGCGGATCGAACCGGCTTGGATCGACGTCCACGTACAGTCTGCGAAAAGCCTCTTCGCGGCAGTCGGGATTGGGGGCGTTCTCCTGCGCCCCGATCTCGCGCCGCCAGGCGGCCAGCGCGGCGCGCATAGCGCGCACCCGCTCCGGCTGTTCGGCGGCCCTGTCGTTTTGCTGCCCGGTGTCGTTCGCCAGGTCGTACAGTTCGGCGCGGTCTTCGTCGTAGTGCTCGACGAGCATCCAGTCGCCGTCGCGCATCGCGCCGCACGGTCGTCCACCCTGGTTCGTGTAGTGCGGGAAGTGCCAGTACAGCGGTCGCTCGGGCCAGTCGCCGCCCTGGAGGCCCGCCGCGAAGCTGACGCCGTCCAGCCCGGGCGGCGGCGCCGCCCCGGCGAGATCCAGCAAGGTCGGAATCCAGTCGATGTTGTTCACCGGCGCATCGGTCACGCGCCCGGCCGGCACGTGCCCGGGCCAGCGCACGATGAGGGGTACACGCTGTCCGCCTTCGTAGACGTAGCCCTTGCCCGCGCGATACGGCGTGTTGTGCGTCACGCGCGCGTGAGTTGATTCGGGCACGTGCAGCCCTCCGTTGTCGGAGGTGAAGACGAAGACGGTGTTCTCCGCGAGTCCCCAGGCGTCCAGCCGTTCCATCATGAGGCCGATGGTGTCGTCGAGCGTCTCGATGAGCGCCGCGTAGACCGGTTCGAAGGCGTCGCGACGCTTCGCCACGAGCTCCGGTTTCGCCGAATAGGGGATGTGGGGCGTGTAGTGTCCGAGGTAGAGGGCGAAGGGCCCGTTCCGGTGGCTCTCGACGAAGGCCAGCGCCTCCCGCGTCAGCTCGTACTCCGCCTTGCCGCCTTCCGTCGCGGAGGGCGTCGTCTCGCGTCCCTCTTCGAGGTAGTACACCGAGTCGAAGCCGTGCTCTGAGGGTCCTGGATCGCGGCCGACGTGCCATTTGCCGACGAACCCCGTCGCATAGCCCGCCTCCTTGAGGTGGCGGGGGAGCGTCTTGATTTCGAGCGGGATGTTCATCGCGATCTCGGGATGCAGAACGCGTTGCGACGCGGCGTTCCGGCGCCCCGGAAGAAAGGTGGTCATGTGCAGGCGGGCGGGATTGAGCCCGGTCAGCAATCCCGCCCGCGACGCGGAGCAAATCGCCTGGGAGGCGTAGGCGGATGTGAAGCGCGTCCCTTGCGCCGCGAGCCGGTCGAGGTTCGGCGTGACGTGGTCGGCCCGGCCGTAGCAGCGCAGGTCGTTGACGCCGAGGTCGTCGCAGAGGACGAAGACGATGTTGGGCTTGTTCATGGGGTTCTACAGGTCGATGACGTAGACGTGGCGTTCCAAGGGCTTGAAGGCGTCGAGGATTCGGGCGTTTTCAACGGGGACCTTCCGATTCTCGAACTTCACCTCGGCGGAAGCCGCGGCGCGGGCGGAGGCGGGCAGGGCGATCTCCGCCTCGACCGCCTGGTCGTTGTCCGCGTTCAGCGCGATGATGTAGAGCTTGTCGCCCAGACGCCGGGTCATCGAGCGGATCAGCGGATTGGCGATCGTGGCGGGCGGCGTGGGCTCCAGCGACAGAACGACGTCCTCCAGCGCCAGCAGCTCGCGGTTGACCTCCACCAGGGCGCGGTAGTGCTCGGGATACGTCGCCAGCGAGCGGAAGTACGAAATGCCGCGGCACCCCGCGAGGACCACGCCGTAACTCTGCGCGATTTGCTCCGCATGCGTCGGCTCCCGGTAGTGGTTGTGCAGGTTCTCGCCAGCCAGGAAGTAGAAGACGGGCTTGCGCTCCTCGCGCCCCGCCTCCCACATCGTCTCCGTCGCGTCGATCATCTCGAGGACTTTGCGTCCCTCGCGGTTGGTCAGGTAGTCGTCGAGCATCAGGATGTCGGTCTTGAGGTTGGCGAACCGGCCCGGAATGCCGATCTTCGTGTTCTTCATGAAGACGGGCGTGTAGGGGCTCGCCGCGATGTGCGCCTCCAGGAACGGCTCGACCTCCTCGGACTTGGCGTAGAGCTCGGGCTCGTCCACCACCAGCCAGCCGACGATGTCGTCGCTGACGATGGACTGGAACCGCTGCTCGGGCGTCACCGCCTCGCGGCGGTTCCAGGACTGGAACGGCCAGTACAGCACCTTGACGTCCTGCTCGTCGCAGAGGTCGAAGAGCGTCTGCGCGAACGCCGCGACTGGCGGATCGTCCACGGCGCCGATCATCAAATCGCGATAGCCCGCCTCGACGTGATGCCGCAGCATGTTCTTCGCGGTCCGCTCCCGGTCTTCCGGCTTGACGCCGCGGGGCGCGCCGAAGAACGGCGCGATCAGCAGGCGCGGCTTGCCGTCGACGACCAGGCAGCGGCGCTGGCGGTCGATCTGGGTCGCTCCTTTTTTGAACGGACGCTTGATCAGCGTCGCGGTCGCGCTGGCGAGCTTGTCCTTCCCGTCGAGGATCGTCAACGTGATCGGATGTTCGCCGGGCTCGATCCCGGCCAGCGGCACGTCCAGCGCGAACTCCGGCGCCATCCGCGCGTCGAAGGTCTTGCCCGCCACTTCGATCCGTCCGACGAGCCGCTCCGCGTCGGGCAGCTTCAGCGAGCCGACCAGGACGGCGGCGGGCTCGTCCATGTAGTAGTTGTAGCGCGTGTAGGCCTCCAGCTTGCGGGCCAGCGCGATGCGGCACGCCTTCGCCAGGTAGGTCTGTCCGGCCGCGACGACGCGGACGTCGGCGTCGAGAGCCGCCAAGTCGGGGGCGATGTCGACCGGCACCTCGAATCGCGTGCTCCCCGAGCCGAGCGTCGCCGACCGGCTTCCGGCGAGCTTGCCGGACGCTTGGTCGACGATCTGGATCTGCGCATCCAGGGTTTTGCCGCTCTGGTTGTCGATCGATCCGGTGACGACCCGCTTCGCGTCGCCGTCGGCGACGAGCTGGAGATCGGACACCCCGGCGCGGAAGCGGTCCACGACGCCGTCGGGGAAGACGATGGCCGGGTAGATCGCCGGGAGGTGGAAGTTGGGCTGGGGCGTGCGGATGAGCGACACCACGTTGCCGGCCGCCTTGTCGCTGCGGCCGATGTTGAGGCCCCATCGCCGCGAGAGGTTCACGTCCGTGAACAGGCGCAGCGGAATCTTGAATTCGTAGTCGACCGCCTTCGCCTCGGCGTTGACCCGCGCCATGCCCTCCCAGTCGCCCGACCAGGCGATGAGGCGCCCGACGCCCATGTCCGTCTTGGATCCGACGGCGTTCAGGGTGAGGTGGTGGTACTGCTGGCGGCTCAGGGTCGAGTCGATGAACAGCTCGATGCACTCGTCGCCATGGACGCGCAGGTTGTCGTGCTCATGTTCGGTGGCCGAGACTTTCGCAGGATCGGGCACGTGCGCGCGCACCGCCAGATAGAGGTTGTCGCGGTCGCAGGTCAGGAAGGCCTCGGTCCGGTGGGTCGGCTTCTCCCAGCCCCGCAAATGGAAGGCGTCCGTCTTCGCCGCGTGCTCGAACCAGAGCGGCTCGATCATCCCGTCGATGGACGGAGCCTGAGGGGTGGCCTTCAGGACGATGTCGTCGGGGATCTCGAGTTTCTGTTCCGCGGCGGGCGCGAACTTGTCGGCGTCGAGCGAACTGGGCTTGTACGGCGTCGCCTCGGCGCCGATTTCGACCTGGACCGCATCGGCCCAGAGCGTGCCCGGCCGGTCGAATCCGACGCTGCCCCGCACGACCGCCCGCTCGGGAGCCTCGACGGTGAAGGAATGGCGCTCCCATTCTCGGGAGACGACGATTTTCTTCGAATGCGTGCGGTGGTGGAGTTCCCAGACGCTCAGGGTGACGGGGAAATTCGTCTCCGAGGCTTTCAGGTAGATCGAGAAGGTCACGGGAGTCTTGGCCACGACGTTGACGTTGAACGTGCCCACGCCATTGCGGGTGGGGGCGAGCGGGGCCTCGCCGACGGTCATGCGCACCGACTGTTCGCCGTCGACCTTCTCGGCGGTGTCGATGGCGAAGAAATCGAGGAACTCGGTCCACTTTCCGTCAAACGAATATTCACCGCCCAGCCCGGGCTTGATGTAGTTGGGCCGTCCCTCCTGGAGGTGTTCGAACGAGCTGTTGACGGCCAGATTGTTCGAGCCGTCGCCCTCCGCGAGGCTTTCGAGCTGGAAGTTGTCGACTTCGATCGTCATCCTGTACCCGTAGAACTGGATACGGGCGTTGGCCGGCATCTTGACGACGAATGAATCGACGGGGTCGCCGTTGACCGTGTACGTGTATTTGAACATGTCGCCGAGAACCTCTCGCGAGACGCGCAGACGGTAGGGCTCGCCGAAGGCGAATTTGTCGATCGGCCTCGACGTCCCGCGCGAGCGCGTTTCTCCGGGCACGCGGTACGCCGTGTTGGCCGCGCCGCCGGGATTGAGCATGAAATGGATGCCGTCGAGGATGATCC
>JAAZAI010000377.1 GCA_012514445.1 Lentisphaerota bacterium | reverse complement strand
TTTCCATTTCATTGAAAGCATCAGTTGAGAGCGATACGATGAGATAGTCGCCCAAGGACCTAGCTCTTCTTAGCAGGTTGATATGTCCGTAATGTAGCAAGTCAAAGGTTCCATAGGTGATGACACGCTTCAAGGATATCTCCTTTTCTCTTTGTTATAAAATCGAAAGACTTTTGTATTGGATTCGCATGGTAAATGTTGATAAACGAATGTACTTATTTCGCTTAGCAGAGACAACGGAATTCGCAGTGCTATGGTCTACCCCAAACGCGATGCGCCGTCAAGACGAGCGGCGCGGCCTTGCGGCCGGAGTCGAGCGAGACTTCGTGCCACCCGGGCGCGAGAACGCCCAGAGGCAACGTGAGCGATTCGGGCGGCGCGGCAATAGCAAACTGATGGCCCATCCTCACCCAGTCCTCAGGAATCGGCAACCCAGCGAAACCCTTCTTCTGTGGAATGAAAAAGCTCTCGGCCGCCGTCTTCCGCACCATGTGCGATCCATCGAGCGCGCGGCCCCCGATCTTGGCCTGAATCGCGACGTTCTTGTAGCTGAGCAGATCGACGCCAAGATGCCATTCACGCCCCGGATCAGCCGACTTCGGCATGTAGACCTGCAAACCCGGATAGGATGGCCCCTGCGCAATCAGGCCGAACTGCATCGCGCCCTTGGCATCGCGGGAGTTGACCAGCATCCAGCCCGGCGACGGAACGACGACCGGCGCCCCATCGCGCTCCGCGGCCGCGGCCAGCGTCTCCTTCGTCTCGTGAAGGAGGAACATCGGCTTCTCGGCCTCGATCGGAGGCTCCGGATGCAGCTTGAGCTTGTAAGTCTCAAGCATCAGCCGGGATGGCTTCCAGGCGAATACCCCGCCCGGCTGCACGATTCCCGCCTGCTTCAATTCGGACTCGACTTCGCGATTGTTGGCGTAGTAGACGGCGTCCGGAACCAGCTTCCAGATCGCCTTGAGCCCGTTCACACGGGCCTCCTCGCCCTCCTCCCAGATGCTGGGGAACATCGCCCGCCCCCGATTGGGCAGCGCATAGTAGCCCCCGAAGAAGCGGCTCTCGTAGTGGTTGGGGAAGACGATGTTCCGGACCGGCGGAAGAGAGGCCACATGATGCTGCATCAGACGATACGGCTGCGGGCGTCCGTCGGCGTCGATCAGCGCGACCGCCACCAGCGCGTTGCCGCACAGCACGATTCCGGCAAGCATCCCTCCGGCGATCCGAATCGGAACCCGATGGCATTCGGCGAGGAGAACGTGCGCCCCCGCCCCCACCAAAGCCAACGCCGGACCCAGGGCGCACACCCAGTAGCGCGCGACGACAGGCATGTACTCCCGCAGATGCGAGTAGGCGAGAAAAGGCAGGATCGCGACGATCGAGATGAGCGCCACAGCCAAAACACGACGGCTCCGGGCATTCGCGCGCAACAGCGCCACAACGCCGGCGGCGAACAGGGCGATGCCAAACCAACGACCGCCCGTGAGCGCCGGAAACAGCCGCTCGACATAGCTCCAGAGCGCGGGTGCCACCGACCCAAGCCGCCCCAGTTGCAGCGTCTTGGTCCCCAGATGCTCTGGCGCCCGCATCGACCCGATGTACATCGGCAGGTTCACCAGGACCGGAATGGCGTAGACGGGGATGAAGGCCAGCGCCTTTCGCAACCCCGCCGCCTGCCAGATGCACGCCAGCGCCGCCGCGGCCGTGAACGACCACACGAAGATGCCCGCGAAATGAAAGGCCACCACCGCCGTTCCGGCGAGCACCAACCCCGCCGACAGCCAGCGGCAAACCCGCAGACCATCCTCGTCCAGCGTCAGCAACCGCACGTGAAGCGCAAAAGCCACCGCCGCGGCCGCCGCCCACATGCCGTAGAAGGCGAGTTCGGAGCCGTAGTAGATCAAAAGCGGGTTCGTGGCGACGACCAGCGACGCGAGGGGATGAGGCCGCTTCCAGCCGAGCAACAGGGAGATCGACAGCAACGTCGAGAAAGTGATCACGCCGCCCGCCAGCGCGGACACGATGCAACCGCCCGTCTCCATCCCGAAGAGCAATTGCCAAGGCCGCATGAACAGATACCCGGCCGTCGTCTGCGTGCAGAAGGTTTTCAGATGCTCGAAACGCATCAACTGCGCCACGCTCATGCTCTGTCCGTTGATGCGCAGGATTTCGTCGCACCACAGCGCCCGCCCGGCGATTCCGCCGGCCAGCACGCACAGCACGATGCTGACCAAGGCAAAGGCCGCTGCCGAAATCAGCGGCTTTCGATTGCGCGCGCCAGAAGCCGTGTCGACACGGGAGGTTTTCATGTGAGCTAGAACCCGCTGAAGAGGAACGAGGAGAAGGTGCTCAGCGTGCTGGCCTCGCGGGCGTCGTCGAGCATTTCCCGGACGTCGGAGACGGCGCCGTTGATGTTGTCGAACATCTCGGAATCCTCGGACATCAGCTTCCCGAGCGTCCCCTTGCCCTGCGCGACGCGGTCCGTCACGAGACGCAGATTCGCCACGGTGGCGTTGAGGTTCGTGTAGACTTCGTCGTCGGAGGAAAGCAATTTGCCGAGCGTCCCCTGCCCCGCCTCGAGACGATCCGCAATCGCACGAACGTCCGCGAGCGTCTCATTCAGGTTCTCGTAGACTGCGTCGTCGGAGGAGAGCAGCTTGCCGAGAGTGCCTTCGCCGCGTTCGAGGCGGTCCGTCATGGTGCGGAAGTTCACGACGGTCGCGTTGAGGTTCGTGTAGATCGCGTCGTCGGAGGAGAGAAGCTTGCCGAGCGTCCCTTCGCCGCGTTCGAGGCGATCGGTCATCGTGCGGAAGTTCGCCACGGTGGCGTTGAGGTTCGTGTAGACTTCGTCGTCGGAGGAGAGCAGCTTGCCCAGCGTCCCCTCGCCGCGCTCGAGGCGCCCGGAGATCTGCTTGAGGTCGTCCGAAACCTGGCGGAGATTGTCGAGCGCATCCGTCTCAAGAAACGCGCGGATCTTCTCGACGGCGGCCGTGGCGTCCTCCATGATGTCGGCCGGCTTCTCGCCCTTGAGCTTGAGCAAATCGGTGATTTCCGCGAGCTCCGGATCCCCCTCGAAGAGCACAAGCTGGCGGCCGCCGAGAATCGACGTCGCGACGACGGTGATGCGGTAGCCTTCGTGGAAGACGACGGGGGCGGTGAGCTCGGCCTCGACGTGGACGCCGTCCTGGTCGTAGTGGACGTCGCTCACCGTGCCGACCGAAGTGCCCCGGGCGATGACGGGGTCGTTGCGCCGCAGGCCCATGGCGTCGGGCAGGACAAACTCGATCACGGAGGTGCCGCCCCCGAAGAGGGACGCGCCGGAGACGACGATCGTGAAAATCCCCAGCGCCGTGAGGATCAGGGCGACGAAGACGCCGACGATGATCTCGACGCGGGCCTCACGGCCGGTGTTTGAATTGGCTTTGCTCATGCTGTCCTTTCCTTCTCCCAGGATCCGCGGCGCGTGATGTACTGCGCGTCGAGGAACGAACGTATTTCCGGCGCCTCCGAGGCGATGAACTCGGCCGGCGGCTTGATGTCCACGACCTTGCCCTCGCTGAGCATCGCGATGCGGTCCGCGATCGCCAGCGCGCTGTGCAGGTCGTGGGTCACGACGACGCTCGTCGTGCCCAGACGGTTGTTGAGGTCCGCGATGAGCTCGTCGATCATGCGCGAGGTCACGGGGTCGAGCCCGGAGGTGGGCTCGTCGTAGAGGAGGATTTCGGGCTCCGTGACGATGGCGCGAGCGAGGCCGGCGCGCTTCTGCATGCCGCCGGAGAGGTCGGAGGGATAGGCGGCGCCGTCAGGGTCGAGGCCGACTTTCTCGAGGGCGTCGGCCACGCGCGCGCGGATTTCGTCTTCGGAGAGCTTCGTCTTCTCGCGCAACGGAAGGGCGACGTTCTCGAACACGTTCATCCACGCCAGCAGCGCCGCGCTCTGGAAGAGATAGCCGAAGCGACTGCGGATGCGGGAGAGGTCGGAGGCGCCGGCGGCGCTCACGCAGTCCTCCCCCACCCACACGTCCCCGGAGGTCGGCGTGAGCAGCCGGATCATGTGCTTGAGACTGACGCTCTTCCCGGTGCCGGAGGGTCCGACGAGGCAGAAGACCTCGCCCTTGGCGATCTCGTAGGAGACGTCGTCGAGGACGGTCTTGGCGCCGAAGCGCTTGGTGACATGGTCGAAGCGGATCATCAGTAGAAAAGCCTCGTGACGAAATAGCCCAGGATCAGGATCATCAGGAAGTTCGTGATCACGCTGTTGCGCGTGGCCTGGCCCACCCCGACGGCGCCGCGCGTCGTGGAGAACCCCTCGTAGCAGGCGACCGTGACGATCACGATGCCGAAGACGAGCGCCTTGAACAGCCCGACGTACAGCGCCCGCAGGCCGGCGAAGTCGAAGGCATTCGTCCAGTAAACGCCCCACGGCACCGAGAGCTGCGTGTAGCCGACGACGGCGCCGCCGACGAGCGCGAGCAGGCAGGTGTAGAAGGAAAGCAGCGGCACGGTGACGACCATGGCCACCATCCTAGGCATGACGAGGAAGCGCAGCGGGTCGATGGACATGATCTCGAGCGCGGCGATCTCCTCGTTGACCGTCATCGTCCCCATCTGCGCGGCCATCGCCGCGCCGACGCACGCCGCGAGGACGAGCCCGCTCATGAACGGCCCCATCTCGCGCAGCATCGAGGCCATCACCGCGGAGCCGATCAGCGACTCCTGGTTGTAGCGCCGCAGCTCGATGCCGATCTGCAGCGCCAGGATCATCCCGATGAAGAACGCCACGACGGAGACGACCGGCAGGCTCTTGACGGCGCAGACGTGAATCTGGCGGACGATCTCGTGGCGCGAACGGCGCGTCATGGCGTAGCGCATGTTCGCGAACGCCCCGGCGCAGATCATCGCCGCCTTGCCGACTTCGGCGATGACGCCGATGAAGTCCTGACCGAGCTTCTGGACGGCGTTGCGGGGTTCGGGGCGCGGAACGGGTTCGCGGACGATCATGGCGCGTCCTCCTTTCCGAGGGCTTTCGTGTTCGGCGCTTCACCTCCGAAGAACCACAAGTAGCGCCAGCGGGCGGCGTCCGCGTCGCCGCGGCGCCCGAGCAGGCCGCCGAGCAGCGACCACGACCAGGCGTCCGCCTCCTCCTCGGCGTCCCAAACCGGCCAGACGCGCGTAGCCCGGTACGCCTCGCCGCGGCCCAGGCGGAGCATTCCCCAGAGCGCCTCGTGGTCCACGCGGCGCGGCGACGTCTCGCCGCCGCGCGTGTAGAGCGTGAACATGTCGAGGAGGTTGCGTTCGAGCGCGCCCGTGCGCTTCGAAAAGCTCAGATCCGGCACCTTGAGAAAGCTGTTCGTGCCGTCGGCGCGCGCGGAGAAGAGCGGCCAGACGCGGAGGAAGTTCTCGACGGGCGTCTCGAATTCGCCATCGCCGTCGGCGTCGCGCATCAGGCTCGACTGGTGGTACACGGGCGTCAGCGACCGCGCCTTTTCGCGGACGTCGCGCTTGACGACATGGCGGGAGCTGTAGAAAGGCCACACCGCCCAGCAGGCGTCGTACTTGCCGGCGACGTGCCACTTGCGCCCCCAGAAGGGGAAGAAGACGCGCTTGCGCATGGGCCCCTCGTCCACGATGCGGATGATCGGCCAGGGGCAGTTGATCTTGCGGTAGCCCTCAAGCTTGCCGCGTCCGTGCGTGAAGTTGAAGAAGGGCGGCAGCGCCATCCACGTCGATTCGCTTTCGCGATTCACGCGGCCGACGACCGGGAAGAGCATCCAGGCCGTGCCGGGGTTGCGGTTCGTGTGGACGGAGGAGGTCCAGATCGGCCACAGCGCGAACTTCTCGCGACCCTTTCCAGTGCGCTCGAGCCGACCGTAGAGCGGAAAGACCTTGAAGCCGTTGGCCGTCTCGCCGCGGGTGCGGCTGAAAATGGGCCACAGGACGTTCTGCGTGCGGTTGCCGACGCGGTCGACTTCGAGCCAGAGCGGGAAGAGCGCGAAGTGGATGCGGTCGGCGATCATGTCGCAGATCGTGCCGTAGACGGGAAACAGCGCGGCGTAGTCCTCCCCCTGCTGGCTCCGTCCCTGGAACCAGATCGGGAAGAGCCAGAGCCGCTGCGAGGCGTCGTCGTCCGCCGTGGCGGAGTCCTGCCCGAACCACAGGAGGAAGCGCCAGGAGAGCGCGCCGTCGCGACGGTTCGCGCTGTAGACGGGCCAAAGCCATTCGTCATGCGAAGCCGCGCCGTCGGCCGTTGTGATGCGCGTATGGAGAAACGGGCGCCAGGAATCGCGCCGAGCGCCGTCGGCCGTCGCGACGTGCTCGAAGAACGGCCCGGCCTGGCGCGCCTCCGCGATGGCGGCGGGGCGCTGCCAGTCGCCGTAGAGGAGCTGGGCGTCGCGGACGCGTCCGGTCGTCGGCGAAGCGCATCCGCCGGCAAGCAGCGCAACGCCCGCCAGCGCGGCGAGGCTGGCGGATCGCCGGGCCTTCAAGCCGCCGCCATGCTGTTTCGGACGCTGTTTCATTGCGGATGCGTTTCGGGTGGGCGCCTCCGGTCCGTCACCGGTCCGGAGGCTCGGTCAGTTTTGAGCGCCGGAGTCGGCCGGGCGCGCGCTTTCGTCGGCGAAGAGCTTGTATTCCACCGAATCGAGCAACGCCTCCCAGGAGGCCTCGATGATGTTGGGGGAGACGCCCACCGTGCCCCACTGGCGGACGCCGTCGGAGGATTCGATGAGCACGCGGGTCGTGGCGCCGGTGGCCTCGTTCGGGTCGAGGATGCGCACACGGAAGTCGGTCAGCGCCACGTCGTTGATGGCGGGATAGAAGCGGCCGAGGGCGGCGCGCAGCGCCTGGTCGAGCGCGTCGACGGGGCCGGAGCCCTCGCCGACCGTGTGCTCCGACTGGCCGTCGACCTGGAGCTTGACCGTCGCTTCGCTGATGCAGGGCTGGTCGGCCCCGCGCTTCTCGACGATGACGCGGAACGAGTCGAGCTGGAAGAACGGCTTGTGGCGCATCAGCGCCTTCTTGACGAGGATCTCGAACGAGCCGTCGGCCGACTCGAAGCTGTACCCCTCCCCTTCGCGCTTCTTGAGCTCGGCGAGGACTCGCTTGACGTCCTCGCGCGAGACGTCGGCCTCGCCGACGCCCATCTGCTTGAGCCGGTGGAGGATGTTGGCGCCGCCGGAGAGCTCGCTGATCACGATGCGCCGTTCGTTGCCGACGGCCTCGGGCGGGACGTGCTCGAAGGAGGCGGGGTTCTTCTGGACGCCGGAGACGTGGGCGCCGGCCTTGTGGCTGAACGAGGCCTCGCCGACGTAAGGCGCGCGGATGTCGGGGCGCTGGTTGACGAGGTCGTCCACGCAGAGCGAGGTTTCTCGCAAGTTGCGCAGCCGTCCTTCGCCGATGCAGCGGCAGCCCATCTTGAGCTCGAGCGCGGGGATGATCGTGGTGAGGTTGGCGTTGCCCGAGCGCTCGCCGTAGCCGTTCATGCAGCCCTGCACCTGGACGGCGCCCGCGCGGACGCCCTCGAGGGAGTCGGCGACGCCCATCCCGCCGTCGTTGTGGCAGTGGACGCCCACCGCCACGCCGGGGAGCCGGGCGCAGACGTCCTGCACGATCGAGAAGACCTCGAAGGGCAGCGTGCCGCCGTTCGTATCGCAAAGCGCGACCAGGTCCGCGCCCGCGTCCACGGCGGTGCGCAGCATCTTCAGGGCGAAGGCGGCGTCGTCCTTGTAGCCGTCGAAGAAATGCTCGGCGTCGAACACGACGCGGCGACCGTGCTGGCGAAGGAAGCCGACGGTGT
>JAAZAI010000376.1 GCA_012514445.1 Lentisphaerota bacterium | reverse complement strand
GAACGTCCCTGATCGGTGTAGAAGTTGTCGTCCCAGCGCCCGTCGACGTGCATCAGGTGGAAGAGCCGCGGGCAGAAGGCGTACTCGTTGAGCATGCGGACCGGGAGAGGTCGGGTGTGTCGTTGGCGCTCATGGGGATGGAATGGCGGACTTGCTACGTCCGGTGGACTTCGCGGCGTCCGAACTGCGCGAGCTTTGCACCGAGGCTGTCGTCCAGGCACGGCTTGTCCGCGGGATAGAGGGAGATCAGGCGCTTGCCGGCGTGCATGTA
Organism: Lentisphaerota bacterium; assembly: GCA_012514445.1. Classification (GTDB taxonomy): domain Bacteria; phylum Verrucomicrobiota; class Kiritimatiellia; order RFP12; family UBA3636; genus JAAZAI01. The sequence continues at coordinate 3,833 of JAAZAI010000376.1, read as the reverse complement.
GAGATCCTGCTTCAGGTGCATGCCGGCCTTGTAGCGCGGGGTATCCATGCCCCAGTACTCGATGTAGACGTCGTACTCGGGCAGGTAGAAATCCGGGCGGATCTGGAAGCCCTCGATGATGCGCAGGCGGGCGTCGTAGCGGTAGGCGATGCCGCGCGCGGCGAGCCACTCGGCGATGCGGCGCTCGCCGTCGGACTGCACGAGAGTGCCGTCCACGGTGCGGATATGCTTCTGGTCCTCGATGCGCGTCTCCTTGTTGCGGCGCTCGGTGGCGGTCTGGTCGAAGCAGATGTCGCAGAGCGTGCGCTCGAAGAAGCGCTGGCTGCGGGCGTACTCGTCCGGCGCGACGGCGCGGCCGCAGCGGCGGCAGGTCTGTACCGTCTTCCGGCTGTCGATCTCCAGGGCCGTCCTGATGGCCAGGCCGGCGGTCGTGACGCTGCGCTTCACATAGTCCGTTTCGGCGGGGTTGCGGAGCATGTCGCGCAGGGTAGGCAGGGCAGGCTTGGCTGCGCACCCGTAGGTACCCAGCGCCTTGGCGGCATACTGGCGCACCTGCGGGTGCGTATCGCCGAGGAGCGGGCGCAGGGCGGCGACGGCGGCGGCGGCCTCCGCGACGCCGGCCAGTTTGCCGATGGCCGAGGCGGCGATGCGGCGCACCAGGGGCGACGGCGACTGCGTCAAGCCGACCAGTTCCGGCAAGGCCTCCGCCGCGGCGCCCTCGCCCAGGTTTTTCGCGCGGGCGGCCAATTTTCTTTCCGTTTCGTAGCGCATCGCGCCTCTCCTGCCGCGGCTTGCCGCGTCCGGTGGACTCCACATCGCCAGCCGCAGCGTCAGCAGCGAGTCCGCCGGACGAAGCGGAGGACGCCCGCCTACACCTCCCGCTCCGGACAGGCCGCGAACAGTCCGAGGCCGAAGTGGCTGGAATAGCCCAGGCAGATCGGGCCGGCGACAGGGTCGGCGAAGGTGAGGCGGAGGGCGTAGCCGAAGTCTTCGGGCGGCGGAGTGCTACGGGTACGCCTTCGGATATAGTGTCGGAAGGCGATGCTGGCCTCCTGTAGTATTTCGATTCGCTCGGGCACGGGCAGACTGCGCGAGGAACACTCGGCGAGAATCTGCCCTTCAAGAGAGTTCTTTCCCCTCTTCTTGCGATACCGTGGAAGCACAAGCGGCGTTAGTGACTGCCACACCAGGGCTGAAGCCAGGAGATTGCGTCGTGTCATTATCTTCTGGAACGCATCACGCGGGCCGGCGCCTGCAAAACGGACAGTGAGTTCCCCAACGCCGCCCTTCATATAGGTCTTCCGGAGATGACGAAGGATATTCTGCGCACCGACGCCCATGCCGCCGGGCGCCCAGATGAGTATGTGATCAAGATGGTTGTCGTCGTTGAGCAGCGAGAGTGGAAGAATGTGCGCGTGCCGATGGCCGGACAGGGGAACGCGGTCTGCGTCCACGCCGAGCAGTTCGCGCGCGGCGTCTACGACCTGGTCGTCGGGCAGTCTGCCGACATGGCTTGCCAGCGCCTGATGTAGAATGTCGGCCTGCGGCAGCGTGCGTATGGCTAGAGGCAATGGGGTGCGGCTGCGGGCGGAACAGGACATCGCGAGAAGAGCGAATTCGGCACGTGGGGGCTCCGGCCGCAAACGGGACACCGGGGCCGTGATGCCGATGGCGTTCCTGGCGGGTAGCGTGTAGTGCGCGACTCGTGTTCCGGGCGGAGCAGTCCATCCCTGCTTTTGCAGCCAGCCGCTTTCCACCTGAAGCGCGGCGAGGAGGTCGGCGGGATGCAGCGCATCGAATTTCCTTTTCGGGAGTCCGCTTGATGTGGCGGCCTCTACACGCCACTTTGCGTAGGCGGATGCCGTGAGCGGAGCGAGCAGGAGGACGGATTCGTCTTCGGCTGTCTTTGTTGCCGCCGCTTCAGATATTGGGCGGCACCAAGAAGCATCCGGGGCGGGGGCCTCGGCAAGGAGCTCGGCCTCGGTCCAGGATTCGGCGCGCCCGAGGTATGCGAGACGTTCGGCGAGCGACGAAAGCAACTCGCTTTCCTCAGTGGAAAGCGCCACATCCCAGTGGATGAGGAGTGGTTCGTGGTCGATCCCCGTGACGGCGCGGGCATCAATGACGAGCGTGGGATTACCTTTGGTGGGCATGTAATGCCGTGTGTGGGCACCCGTGGCCTCGGGAAGACGGTAGGAGGGCAGAACGGAAGCCAGCTTCTCCACCAGGGATATTCCCGTGCCGGGGATGACGCCCCCCCGCCATTCCGGGAGCTTGGCGTAACCTGTGGCGATAAGCGCGCGCAGAACACGCCACGGCGAGGGCGGCCATTCGACCGCTCCCTCGTTCTGCGCCTTGCCCCACGGCGTGGCGTGGTAATGGCCGCCGGTAAAGCGAACAGAGAGTGTGGACATGGTGAGAATCTCCACTAGGCCTAGGCTTCATCAGCCGTTTCGGCCTCCACGTCATCCTCTGCCTTGCCGTGTTTCAAATCGTCATTGTATTGGACAACCGTTTGCTTAAGAGCGGTCTTGTTTTCGGCAATAGCGGCCTTTAGCGCGGCATCGAGGTCGGCGAGAGACGGGAGCGTGAACCCTTCAGGCTTGGCGGCGGTAATGGTGTCGGGCAACACTGCAAGGTCACAGGCGGTGCGGAGGCGCAGCGCACCGGCAACCAGAGCGCGGACTTTGAAGAGTGCAAGGGTGATGAGCAGGTTCGTGGGTTTCACTCCGAGACCGTAGCCGCGAATCTGATCGAGGTCGAGATTGACGTAGAGCGTGATGGCGCTTGCCGTGTATTCGTCGCGTGAGAAGGGAACATTGCCAAAGCCGGACTTCGTGTCGCCAGAGGGGTTGACGGAATCATTCTTCACCCCGCCGGACGCCGCGACTTCGATGCCGTCGGCCTCGATGAACGCGGAGAGTGCGCGGGCGATGCGGAGGCGTCCACCGGCCAGGTCCTTCTTGGCCAGAAACACGCCGTGGATGAGCGTGTTGGCATCATAGGCAAAGAGTGTTTCCGCGAGTGCTTTGCGATTGATGGGGCCTTCGGCGAGACCCCCGAGGGCGGCTTTGAGCTCATTGAAAAAGGATTTATCCTTGCCTTCTAGCAAATATGGCGAATTGATTCGGTGCGCCTCGGTGATCGAAGAGGTCAGGTAATGTCCCTTGCGTTCCACGCGGATGTAGGAGAGGCCCTGCGCGGCCGGGACTAAATTCTGGGAGGCTTCGTCCCAGATCGTGGCTTCGAGGCGGTTGGCCATGCTTTGCGCGGATTCAACGAGGAGTGCGGCGCCGTTTCTTGTCTGGTAGGTGGCCGCGCCGAGCGACGGAAAGCCGGTGGGTTGGAAGCGCTCCCCCTGGACCGGCTTCAGCGGAATGTTGAAGAGGACGCGGCGGGCGTTGGTCAGCGTTGCGAGGTTGATGCTCATCTTGATGTCTCCTGTTGGTTGTTGGTGATGGTTTTGAGAAGCGCGTCACGCGACGCGGTGGAAAGCGGGAAGGCAAGCGAGGCTGCCAGGAGCCGTGCATCGCCCGTGCACACCTGTATAGCGGGCGGAATTCCATGTGCCCGCAGGTGCTGGAACGCCAAACGTGAAGCGGCAGAAATGTCGCCGGATGCAAGACGGCGGAAGATTGCGGCGCGGACGGGGATGTCGACGCGCCAGTGGCGGGGTGGAAGGCAGAAACGGAAGAGGGCGAAGGCGTTGTCAGGGAAATCCGAGGATGCTCCGCCGTACGCAATGGTGACCGCGCTATCCTTGAGCGCCTGGGTGTCAAGCGTCATCAGCCCACGCGACAGGCGGAGAAGACGGACGCGGTCCAGGCGGCCTG
>JAAZAI010000375.1 GCA_012514445.1 Lentisphaerota bacterium | reverse complement strand
CCATGGCGGGGAGGTAATACCCGTTCCCATTCCGAACACGGAAGTCAAGAGCCCCAGCGGCGAGGGTACTGCGGGAGTCGCCCGTGGGAGAGTAGCACGCCGCCAGGCATTTTCTCCGGAGCCCCGCGCGAGTCACATCGCGCGGGGCTTTTTTTTTTGGCCCGGTGCGTCTTTTGACCCGCGCGCCACAGGGGGCGTGCAGGCAGGACTCCGCGCTGGCGAGGCTTCGCGCCGCGCTTGTGTGCGGGGGCGTGCAGGCAGGACTCCTCGCTGGCGAGGCAGAGGCTCGCCGCCAGAGCCCTGAGCTTGCGGCGCCACCGCGCGACTGTGGGCGCGGGTCAAGACTGCGGTACTCCCCTCGCAGGAGCGGAGTCCTGGCGTCGCGCCCCCCGTGGCGCGATGCGCGCGCCCATTCCTGCTTGACTTCAGGTGGGCATGTCGGTAAGGTTTGACCCAAGAAAGCGAGACAAACAAGATGGACGATGGCGTGTTGGCGCGGGTGGATGCAATCGAGATTCTGAGACGTTGGATGGACACCGGGGACTTTCCGGATCGGATGATGGTCGGCGTTCCGCCGTTCCGCCGCGGCTTCGTGATGGATCTTGTCTACACCACGCTGCGCAACGTGCGCGCCCTCGACTATGTGCTCGAGCCGCTCGTCCAGCGCGAACCCGCCGACCACGCCATGCCGGCGCTGCTCGTCGGAGCCTGCCAGCTCCTCAAGATGCCCGACGTCGCCGACCATGCGGCGATCCATGCCACGGTCGAGGCGCTCAAGCACCTCGACGGCACCCATGCGTCCGGCTTCGTCAACGCCGTGCTGCGCAACATCCAGCGCAAGCTCGACTCGATCCGGATGGAGCTCGCCCGCGCCCCGCTGGCGGTGCGCGAATCGCATCCCGACGAACAGGTCGAGCGCTGGGAGCGCCGCTTCGGGCCCGAGCGAGCCGCCGCGATCTGCGCCTGGGACAACGAGCCGGCGAGCGTCACGGTCGTGACCGTGCCACGCGGCCCCGCCGTCGCGGCGCTGCTCGAGAGCTTCGCCTCCGCCGGCGTGAAGGCGGAACCGCACGCCGGCGCACCCGATCGCGCCGTGGTGCTGCCGCACGGTTCGCACGTCGAAGATCTTCCGGGATTCAAGGAGGGCGCGTTCTCCATCCAGGACCCCGCCACGCTCGAAGCCGTGCTGCTGCTCGACGTCAGGCCCGGCATGCGCGTGCTGGACGCCTGCGCCGCGCCCGGCGGCAAGTCCGTTCAGATCGGGCTGAGGCTGGACGGCAGAGGCACGCTCATCTCGATGGACTGCTGGCGGGATCGCATGCCGTCGCTTGAGGAGAATCTCCGCCGCTTCAAGCTGGGCGGCGTCGCCCGCGCGGAACTGGGCGACGCCCGCCGCATCCCGCTTTCGGAGATCGGGGGCCAGGCGTTCGACCGGATCCTTCTGGACGTGCCGTGCAGCAACACGGGCGTGCAGCGGCGCCGCGCGGACGCGCGCTGGCGCTTTTCGGCGGAGCGCCTGACGCAGCTCGTGGACACGCAGTCCCAGATCCTGGAGAACTGCGCCGCCATGCTCGCGCCGGGCGGACGCCTTGTCTACAGCACATGCAGCCTGGAGCCCGAGGAGAACGAGCAGGTCGTGGAAGGGTTCCTGCGCCGCCACGCCGGCTTCGCCTTGGCGGAGCATGTCGGGCTCGTTCCGCCGGACCGCTCGATGGACGGCGCGTTCGCCGCGGCGATCAGGCGCGATTGATGCGGGCTAGTCCTTGACGACGTCGGGATCGTCGGCGTGGGCCTTCGCCACGGCGTCGGCGAGTTCGTCGAGCTTCGCGTACGTCTCCGCGGTGGGCAGGCCCTTTTGCATGACGGTGCCGAGGATCTGGACCTTGAGGTTGGGGATCTGTCCGGCGACCTGGTCCACGGCCTTGCTGGCCCAGCCGTACGAGCCGATGACGGCGGCGTATTTGAGCTTGGGGCGGACCATGTTGGCGATGTAGGAGGCGTAGTAGATCGCCGGATGCGCGCCGACGTGGACCGTGG
>JAAZAI010000374.1 GCA_012514445.1 Lentisphaerota bacterium | reverse complement strand
CGACCCGTTGCGCTTTGACACGTGGCTGGCGCTCTGGTAGACTTCCAACGCATGAATGTACCGAGAAAAACCATCATCTTTCTTCCCGACGGGATGGCGGACGAGCCGATCGCCGAACTCGGCGGCAAGACTCCGCTTCAGGCCGCCAAGACGCCGGGCATGGATTTCATTGCACGCAAGGGCCGGTCCGGCACGCTGCTGACGCTCCCGGAGGGGTTTCCCACGTCCAGCGACGTCGCGAACATGTCCGTGCTGGGTTGCGATCTCAAGACCGAGTACTGCGGCCGCGCCGTTCTCGAGGCCGCCAGCCAGGGTATTCCGCTGGGGCCGCATGACGTGGCGTTGCGCTGCAATCTCGTGACGGTCGGCGACGACGGTCGGCTGCTGGATTTCTCCGGCGGGCACATCGCACAGGCTGCGGCTGAGGAGATCATTGCCTGGCTCAACGCTCGCTTGGCCACGGACCGTATCCGCTTCCACTCCGGGGTGAGCTACCGCAATCTCCTCATCCTCTCGGGCTCGGAGTTCTCGCCCAAAGTCTATTGCGAGAAGCCGGACGACAACTACGGCAGCGTGGTCGCGGAGCATCTGCCGCGCCTCGAGGCCGGTGCCGAGGAGGGGCGCGTGACGCTCGAGACGATCCTCGATCTGACGGCGAAGGCGGCTGCGCTTCTTCCTGAGGCGCCCGCGAACCTCCGCGCGGTTGCGGAAGGCCGTGCGCCGGCGAACGGCATCTGGCTGTGGAGCCCCGGGCGCGTCGGCGCGATGCGCACGCTGGCGCAGCGCCATGGCATCACGGCGGCGGTGATCTCCGCCGTGGACGTCATCAACGGCCTCGGCCGCTGCCTCGGCATGGACGTGATCAAAGTCCCGGGCGCCACCGGCTACATCGACACGAACTACGAAGGCAAGGCCCAGGCGGCGATCGGGGCCATCGAGACTCACGACCTCGTCTACGTCCACGTCGAGGCGATCGACGAGGTATCGCACAACCGCGACCTCGCGCTCAAGCTCAAGGCCATCGAGGACTTCGACTCGAAGATCGTCTGCCCGGTGCTGCGAGCCTGCGGGGATTCGGTCACCTACGCCGTGCTGCCGGACCATCCGGTGCCGCTCGCGATGGGCAAGCACACGCGCACGCCGGTCCCCGTGGCGATCTGCGGGCCGGGGCTCGAGCCCGACGGCGTGCAGACCTTCGACGAGTTCGCGGCGCCGCGCGGCGCGCTGGGCGCGCTCTTCGGTCCTGAACTGATGGAATTCCTCTTCTCTGGAGACAAGGCGAAATGAACATTCTGGTCACCGGCGGCGCCGGCTACATCGGCAGCCACACCTGCGTCGAAGCGATCAAGGCCGGTCACGCGGTCACGGTCTTCGACAACCTTTGCAACGCTTCTGCGGAGTCTTTGAACCGCGTCGCGGCCATCACCGGCACGCGGCCGGACTTCATCCAGGCGGATCTGCTCGATCGCGCCGCGGTGAAGGCGGCGTTCGACGCGAAGGCGTATGACGCGGTGATCCACTTCGCGGGGCTTAAGGCGGTCGGCGAGTCCGTCGCCAAGCCCTGGGAGTACTACAACAACAACATCGTCGGTTCGTTGAACCTTTTCGCGGAGATGCGCGACCACGGCGTGTTCAACCTCGTCTTCAGCTCGTCGGCCACCGTCTACGGGAACCCCGAGAAGGTGCCGCTGGCCGAGGGCGCGCCGCTGTCGGCGCTCAACCCCTACGGCCGCACGAAGCTGTGGATCGAGGACATGTTGCGCGACATGGCCGCGGCGGAACCGCGCTGGCACATCGTGCTGCTGCGCTACTTCAACCCGGTGGGCGCGCATGAGAGCGGCCTCATCGGTGAAGACCCCGGCGGAATCCCGAACAACCTCATGCCCTACATCACGCAGGTGGCGGTCGGCCGGCTCAAGGAGCTGAGCATCTTCGGCGACGACTATCCCACGCGCGACGGCACGTGCATCCGCGACTACATCCATGTCTGCGACCTGGCCGAGGGGCATCTGTGCGCGCTGGCCTCGCTGGATAAACTCCAGGGCTGCACGCCGGTGAACCTGGGCACGGGCAACGGCTTCACGGTGCTGGAGCTGGTCCGCTCCTTCGAGAAGGCGGTCGGGCGGCCGCTGCCGCGCCGCATCGCGCCGCGCCGCCCCGGCGACGCCGTGGCCTCGTACGCCGACGCCACGCGCGCGGCGGCGTTGCTCGGCTGGAAGGCGAAACGCGGCATCGACGCCATCTGCCGCGACGCCTGGAACTGGCAATCGAAGAATCCCCGCGGCTACCGGCCCTGAGCCGGATCTTGCGGCAAACCCATCGACGAGGAGGCGCGAATGAAACGGCTCGAGGAAAGACTTCAAGCGGGCGAAACGCTGCTGGTGGACGGTGCGATGGGGACGTTCCTGCAGTCGCTGGGCCTCAAACCCGGTGAATGTCCGGAGTTGTGGTGCCTTTCGCATCCCGACGACGTGAAGTCCATCCACCGCGCGTACCGCGAGGCGGGCAGCGACGTCGTCGAGTGCAACTCCTTCGGCGGCACGCGCTACAAGCTCCTCCACTACGGGCTCGAGGCGCGCGTCGCCGAGATCAATCGCGCCGCCGCAGCGCTCGCGCGCGAAGTCGCCGGCGCCGACCAGCACGTGCTCGGCAGCCTCGGCCCGACGGGCGCGTTCATGGAGCCCTACGGCGACGAGACGGAGGCGGCGATCGTCGCGGCCTTCGCGGAGCAGGCCCGGGCGCTGGAGGCGGGCGGTGCGGACGCGGTCGTCGTCGAGACGATGTCCGCGCTCGAGGAATGCTGCGCGGCGGTCCGCGCGGCGCGCGAAAACACGGGCATGACGGTCGTGGCCAGCTTCACGTTCGAGCCTCGGCACGGCGGCGGCTACGCCTCGATGATGGGCGTGTCGCCCGCGCAGTTCGCGCAGGCCGCCGCGGCGGCCGGGGCGCACGTCGTCGGCGCGAACTGCGGCCTCGGGCCCGACATGATGGCCGAGATCGTGCGCGAGATGCGCGCTGCGGCTCCGGGCGTGCCGCTGCTGGCGATGCCCAACGCCGGCCTTCCGGCGCTCGTCGACGGGAAGACCGTCTTCCGGGAGACGCCGGATGACATGGCTCGCAAGAGTCTCGCGCTGCGCGAGGCAGGCGCCTCGCTCATCGGCGGTTGCTGCGGCACCACGCCCGCGCACATCCGGGCGATGGCGATCGCCCTGCGAACGCCCCGCGCACCGTCCTAGCGGCGCGCCTTCGACAACGCTCATCGACACCACCACAGGCGAACACACCAAGGGAAAGGCGAAGCAATGGACACGAAGATCACATCACTGCGCGCACGTGAAATCCTCGACTCCCGCGGGAACCCGACCGTCGAGGCGACGCTCCAGCTCGGATGCGGCGTCTGCGCTCGGGCCGCAGTCCCCTCCGGCGCCTCCACCGGCGAAAACGAGGCCCTCGAACTGCGCGATGGCGACAAGGCGCGTTTTGGCGGCAAGGGCGTGCTCAAGGCCGTCGAGAACGTCAACGGCGAAATCGCCAGGGTCGTCGTCGGCATGGACGCCACGGCGCAGAAAGCCCTCGACGAGCGTATGCTCGCGCTCGACGGCACGAAGACGAAGTCGCGCCTCGGCGCCAACGCGATCCTGTCGGTGTCGCTGGCCGCGGCCCGCGCCGCCTCTCGCGCGAGAAGCCAGCCGCTCTACCGCTATCTCGGCGGCCAGCAGGACGCGTGGACGCTCCCCGTGCCGATGATGAACATCGTCAACGGCGGTTCGCATTCCGACGCCCCGATCGCGTTCCAGGAGTTCATGATCCGCCCCATCGGCCTCCCGAATTTCCGCGAGGCCCTGCGCGCCGGCGCCGAGGTGTTCCAGGCGCTGAAGAGCATTCTGAAGAAGCGCGGCCTCTCGACGGCCGTGGGCGACGAGGGCGGCTTCGCACCGGTGCTCAAGGGCACCGAGGACGCGATCGAGACGATCCTCGAGGCGATTGAGAAGGCGGGGTACAAGGCGGGGCGCAAGGGCGGGGGCCAGATTTCGCTGGCCCTCGACTGCGCCGCCTCCGAATTCTTCGCCGATGGCGCCTACGACTACGGCAAGTTCGAGACGCCCGCGCGCGGCGCAAGCGGCGCGGCCCGCAAGCTTTCCAGCGCGGAGCAGGTCGCCTATCTCGCCGAACTCGTCGACCGGTATCCGATCGATTCGATCGAGGACGGCATGTCCGAGAACGACTGGGCGGGATGGGTGGAGCTCACCCGCGTGCTGGGCGGCGCGTGCCAGCTCGTGGGCGACGATCTGTTCGTGACCAACGTGGACTTCGTCCGCCGCGGCATCGCCGAGAAGGCCGCCAACGCCATTCTCGTCAAGGTCAACCAGATCGGCACCCTGACGGAGACGCTGGACGCGATGGCGCTTGGCGCCGTCGCCGGTTACGTGTCGGTGGTCTCGCACCGCTCGGGCGAGACGGAGGACACGTTCATCGCGGATCTGGCGGTGGCCACCGGCTGCGGTCAGATCAAGACCGGCTCCCTCTCGCGTTCGGAGCGCGTTGCCAAGTACAACCGGCTGCTGCGCATCGAGGAAGAGCTGGGCGGTGCGGCCCGGTACGGCTCAGATCAGTGAGTGGAGCGTGATCGGGCATCTGCCCGATCACAACACGCCCTTGCTTGAGG
>JAAZAI010000373.1 GCA_012514445.1 Lentisphaerota bacterium | reverse complement strand
TGAAGACGCTCATCAAGGATCTCGCCGCCGAGGGACGGACCGTGTTGCTGTCGTCGCATCTCCTTGCCGAAGTCGAGGACGTGTGCGACCGGGTCGTGATCCTCGGAGACGGCAAAATTCGCGCCGAAGGGCGCCTCGACGACTTGCTTAAGGCGCGTGAAGGACTCCAGATGACCATCACCGACATGACACCGGAACGCGCTGAGGACTTTTGCCGTCAGATGGAGGCCGAAGGTGCGCATGTCGAGTTGGATCGTCCGTCGATGACGCTCGAGGCGTTCTTCCTGGCGACGATCAAAAGGACCCGCAAGTCATGATCCGCCGCGTCGCCGCGATCGCGCTGCTGGGCATCCGCGCACCGCTGCGCTCGCGTCTGGTGCTCGGGCTTCTGGCGCTGCTGGCGGTCATTCTGGCGGGCATTCGCGGGGATGGCACCGCGCAGGGCGAGATGCGCATGCTGCTGACGTGGACGCTGGGCGTCGCGGCCGGCGTGCTCGGCGCGGCCACCCTTTGGGCGGGCTGCGCGGCGGTGGCCTCCGACATCGAGGCGGGTCGCCATGCGCCCACGGCCGTCTCGCCGGCTCGCCCTTTCGAAATCTGGCTGGGGCGCTGGCTCGGCCTCGTCGTGGTGAACGGCGCGCTCCTGCTCGTCGCCGTGGCGGCGGCGTTCGCGCAGCTCAAGATCAAAGGCATCTCGTCGGAGGTCACGTCCGTCTCGCGCCGTCTGGAACTCGATGCGGCGACGCTGCGGACCGAGGCCGAGAGGCTCTTTGCGCATGCGCAGTCGCAGGGCGCGGTGCCGGCGGGCGCTTCGAAGGACGACGTGATCGCGTCGATCGAGAAGGATCTGCTGACGGCCCATTTCCCCGTCGAACCCGGCCAGAGCCGTCAGTGGGTCTTCGCGCTTCGCCCTGACGACGACGCCCTCGCGATGACGGTGAAGTTCAAGTTTCTCTCGTCGTTCGGCGCCTCGTCGGGGTGCGAGGGCGAGTGCGCCGTGCTCGATCCGGCCGGCGACGTGATGTCGGTCCGGCGGATCAACGAAGACGACAAGGGCGAAGTCGTCTTCGACGTGCCCGCGGGGTCGGTGAAAGGCCCGGCGCTGAAGGTCGTCTTCACAAACACGGCGGCGGCAGATGGGATGGCGGTGTTGGTGCAGCACGGCGATTCAATGACGGTGACCGTCCCGGACGGCGGCGTCGTGCGCAACATGCTCAAGTGCTGGATCGCGCTGCTGGCGGTGCTGTCGCTCCTGGCCGCGATCGGCGTGGCCTGCGGCGCGATGTTTTCGTTCCCGGTGGCGGCGTTCACGGCGAGCGCGCTGGTGCTCATCGCCATCGTCGGCCGCAGCGATCTGGTGGAGGAGGGCGTCGAGGCGGGCCATTCGCACGATGGCGCGGCCCGCGAGGAGACGGCGTTCGACCACGCGCTCGATGCGTTTTCGAGGTCGATGTCGAGCGCTGTCGCGACAGCGCTGATGCCGATGTCCGAGGTCGAGGCCCTCGACCGACTCGGGGATGGGATCGCGATCTCGCCACGCGCCGCACTCAAATCAGCGCTCTACACGGGGTTGCTGTTGCCGTTGGGCTTCGGCGTACTGGCGGCGCTGGCGCTGAGACGGCGGGAACTGTAGGGGCGTTTATGAGCCCCAGGAGATGAGCTCCTCGCGGTCGTCGAAATGGTCGGTGCGGTCGGCGAAAATCTGGTAGGTCTCGTGGCCCTTGCCGGCGATGAGCACCACATCGCCGGGCTGGTCGGCGAGCAGCACCGTGCGGCGGATCGCGGCGCGGCGGTCGGGCTCGATCAGCACCGCCGGGCGCGAACACGCCGGGCGCATGGCGTCCGGCTGCCCCAGCGCCGCCGTGCGCTCGGCGCCCGGCTGCCCCAGCCACGGGGGGCTGGGGCGCAGGACTCCGGGGGCGCTCGCCGAATGCCCCGGCTCGGCTGCGGGCGGCTCGCTCGGCTGCTCGGGTTCGGGCATGCCGGCGAGGATGTCCTCGATGATGGCGGCGGGGTCTTCGGAGCGGGGGTTGTCGGAGGTGACGATGCAGACGTCGGCGAGGCGCGCGGCGGCCTCTCCCATGAGCGGGCGTTTCCGGCGGTCGCGGTCCCCGCCGGCGCCGAAGACGATGAAGAGGCGGCCTTCGGTGATTTCGCGCAGCGTATTGAGCACGTTTTCGATGGCATCGGGCGTATGCGCGTAGTCGATGAAGTAGGTCGCGGGCGAGGCTTTGATGCGCACCATCTCCAGGCGGCCGCGGACGGGTTTGGCGGTGGCGAGGGAGTCGAGCGCCATGCGGGCCGGAATGCCGTGCAGCAGGGCGGTGGCGAAGGCACAGAGCGCGTTGTGGATGTTGTGGCGACCCAGCAGGCGGAGGCGCACCTGCGCGGAGCCGCCGGGATAGTCGAGACGGAATTCGCAGCCGAGGCTGGAGAGGCGCTCGTTCGAGAAGCGCACATCGGCATCGGACGCGGCGCCGTAGGAAAGCGCGGGGGCACCGCCATCGGACTTGATCGCGTCGAAGAGACGGCGCCCGTAGGGGCAGTCGAGGTTGATGGCGGCGGGGAAGCGCGCGGGGACGAAGAGCTGGCGCTTGGCCTCGAAGTATGCCTCCATCGTGCCGTGGTAGTCGAGGTGGTCTTGCGTGAGGTTCGTGAAGGCGACGGCCGCGAAGCGCGTGCCCTCGACGCGACGTTGCGCGATGGCGTGCGAGGAGACCTCCATCACGGCGGCCTTGCAGCCGTTGTCGCGCATCTCCGCGAAGAGGGATTGCAGTTCGAGCGGACCCGGCGTGGTGTTGTGCGCGGGGATCTCCTTCGCCTCGACGGGTGCCCGGCCGAGGAGGCCGAGAAGGGCCGGCGGCGGCAGGGGCGGCGCTGTGATGTAGGAGATCGTCGAGACGAGGCCGGAGGGGATGCCGCAGTCGTTGAGAATCTTCCGGAGGAGCGTGGCGGTCGTCGTCTTGCCGTTGGTCCCCGTCACGCCGAACACGTCGATCGCGGCCGAGGGGTCGCCGTAGGCTCGGCAGGCGAGGGCGGCGATCTCCCGGCGCGAGTCCTCGACGGTGCGCCAGGCGACGCCGTCGGGCACGCCTTCGGCCGGACGGGGAAGTTCGGTGACGATCTCCGCCGCGCCGGCTTCGATGGCGGCGGCGATGAAGCGCGATCCGTCGTCCGCGGCGCCGCGCACGGCGACGAAGGTGTCGCCTGGCTGGACGCGACGAGAGTCGCACTTCAACGCGGCGGGGTTCACTTGTTTCCGGCGCCCAGTCCGTTCGAGGTCATGAAGCGGTAGCTCTTCTCGATGGATTCCCACATGTCGAGGCCTTCGGCCACGTAGTCGAGTTCGACGATGATCGTGGAGACTTGCTTGGGGGCGTTGGCGACGAGGTCCTTGATCGGCAGTTCGCCGGTGCCGAGGGGCATCAGGTCGATCTTCATGTCGAGGAGGCCGTTCTTCATGCCGTCGACGGCGGCCTGCTGGCGGCAGACGCCGTCCTTCATGTGGATGAGGATGGTGTCCTTGGCGAAGCGCTTGAGCATGGCGACGGGGTCTTCCGCGCCCTTGTTGGTGGACCAGAAGCAGTCGATCTGGTACTTCACCTCGGGGCAGAGCTGGCGATAGATGTCGTACTTGAGCGTGCCGTCGATGCGTTCGAACTCCCAATAGTGGTTGTGCTGGAAGAGCGTGATGCCGGCGGGCTTGAGCTTCTCGATGATCTTGTTGGTGTTCTCGGCCGTGGCCTTGATGGCGTCGAGATCCTTGAACTCGTCGGGGCCGTAGCCGCAGACGCAGGTCTTGAGGCCGAGGGCGCCGAGGGTGTCGACGATTTCGGAGACGCCGCCGGGATTGCGCGCCCAGGGCGAGTGCGAGGAGAAGATCTTCAGGCCGAGATCGTCGAGCAACTTCTTGAATTCGGCGGGAGGGATGTCGTGGAGGCCGGCGGGCTCGACGCCCTGGAAGCCGATGTCGGCGACGCGCTTGACGACGTTGACGAAATCCTCGCGGGTCTTCGAGTAGTCGCGGAGGGAGTAGAGCTGGACGGAGAGGGGCTTGGGCATGGTGTTTCCTTGGTCGGTGTGGCTTGAGGTCAAAGAAGCGGAAACGTTCCGCAACCACTTTTGAATGTACCAAGTCCCTCCCGTCTGTGCAAACGAATTTCGGGAAATTTAGCGATTCACCCGAAGGTCTGCGCTGCCTCCCAGAGCTTGTCCAGGCGCTGGGGCGACACGGGCGTCGGCGTGCGCAGCTCCTGCGCCCAGACCGACACGCGCAGTTCCTCGATCATCCAGCGATGCTCCTCGAGCGCGTTCGCGTTGTGCGGCGGCGCCTCCGCGGCCGCCTTCGCGAACGCGGTGTGGCGGGCCCAGATCGGGCGGACCGACTCGAACTTCCTGCGTTCCTTCGCCGGATCGAGGTTGCCGCGTTCGATGCGGACCCGCACGGCCTCGAGATAGCGGGGATACTCCAGCAGGCGCTTGTACGGCACCTCCCGCGCGAAACCCGGAAAGACGAGCCAGCCGATCTGCTCGGCGATGTCCGCCGCGCTTTCCTCCGGAAGCTTTCTCGCATGGTCCAGCTCCCGCAGGCAGTCCTCGGCCGAGGCCAGGATCGCCGACACCAGTTTTGTCAGCGCGTCGTGGATCCCGGCGAAATGCGGACTACGCGCCGCGACGTGGTGCGCCAGCGCGGCCGCTGTGCGGGGCAGGAGAGCGGGACCCTCCGCGAAGACCGCCTGGAGCGCGCCCCGGAGGAGATCGGCGGCGAGGTCCGGCTGCGCCGGCAGGCGCGAGCCCGGACGCGCCGCGGCGAACGCTTCGCCAAGCGAATCGAGCCCTTTGCGGATCGGGGCCGGCTTCGTCCGGGATGGCAGTGTGCGCACCCCGCCACCGCGGCGCAGATGCGGTCCTTCGACGAGGGCGACCAGCTTGAGGACGCCGCCGCGATGCGCGGCGGTCGCGGTTTCGCGAACGGGAAAGAGGCGCAGCGAGACGGCGTCGCCGTCGTCGCAGAGCGCGGGATAGGCGATGAGCGGCGCGCCCGCATGGCCGATCTGAATCTCCTCGGGGATGTCGGGGAAGTCGATCGTTCGGATGCCCCGCATTTCGCGGAACCCGGTTTTGCCGAACGTGGGCGCAACCCGTGAATCCGCGATCGCGGGTGCGAGCGAAACGAGTTCGCGATGGAACTCGAACACCTCCGGCTTCGATCGCGACACGAACGCCTCCTGTTTGCGTTCGTCGACCACGCGCCAGCGGATGCGAAGATGCGACGGCATCCGGGTTTCGTCCCAGAGCGAAGGCGCGTAGCCGATGCGCGTCTTTCGGCTGAGCGTGCGGGCCAGTGACACGGACAGCGGAACATGCGGATCCATGTCCTCGAGGCAGCGCGCTGCGATGCCAGGCACGTCCCGCGCCCTGAGGTCGCCGCCCAGCGCCTTGGCGATGGCGGTGACCTCCGCGTTCGTGAGCATGTTCAGCATCGCGACGACCTTGTCCTGAAGCGCGCCGGGCACGAGCCAGTCGGAGAGCCAGAGCCGCAGCAGCGGGATGTCGGGGACGCGGACGGTGCAGGTGATGCCGTCGTCCTCGGCGCGCAGGTTGTGGCGATAGACGAGGGGCAGGCGGCGCCCCGCGATCTCGGCCTGGTCGGGGAAGCCGGCCCCGTCGTCCGGGGGCGTTTCGAAGTCGGCGTCTGTGAAACGCAACGCATCGGTTTCCGTGTGCGGGGCGTGGGCGAGCCAGTTCCGCAGCGCGGGGACGTTGACGCAGTCCCTGGGGAGGATCTTGGCGTAGCGCGCGATGAACATCTCGAGGTCGTACTCGGGGTTGGCGCTGCGCGTCTTGTGGGAGGCCGCCATGCGCCGGCCCATGAAGTCGAGGTTGTCCTTGACGACGCCCGGAACCGGCTTGGGGAATTCGCCCTCGACGAGGCCGTGGCGGATGAAGATCGCGCGGGCGGTCTCCGGTTCGATGCGCGAAATGTCGGCCCGGACGCCCTCGGAGACGACGAGACCGTGGAGCACGACGGTGCGCAGGGCGCGCGCCGTGCCGAACTTCGGATCCCAGTATTCGCCGTGGAAGTTGTAGCGGCAGACGTGACGCGCGATGGGCTCGATCCAGGCCGGATCGATGACGGCGACGCGGCGGGCGTAGAGCCGCGACGTGTCGACCAGCTCCGCGCTCATGACCCACTGCGGCGTAGTCTTGTAGAGCCCCGAGCCGGGGAAGATGGAGAAGCGCACGCCGTTGGCGCCCTTGTATTCCCGCGCGTCGGGGTCCCACGTGCCGATCCCGGAGAGCATGCCCGCGAGCAACGCCTTGTGGAGCGGAGCGTCGGAGTCCGACTGCGACTGGGTGTCGATGCCTTCGGCGCGCAGTTGCGCCTCGAGCTGGTTGCGCACATCCTCCCATTCGACGAGCCGGCGGTAGGAGACGCAATGGTCGAGGCAGCGCCGACGCGCGGCGGAGCGGGAGAGGGGTTTCGAAGCGTCGTGGAAGAATCGCCAGAGCAGGATGATCCCGGCGAAGTCGGACTTCTCGGTCTTGAATTTCGCATGCAGCTTGGCGGACTCGTCGAGCTTGTCCGCGGGACGCACGAGCGGATCCTCGCAGGCAAGCGCCGAGACGACGACGAGCGCGTCGCGCATGCAGCGTTCGCGCTCCGCGGCGAGGAGCATCCGCGCGAGGCGCGGTTCGAGCGGGAAGCGCACGATCTGGCGCCCCAGCGCCGTGATGCCGTGGCGCGTCGCGGGCGGACTCCCGTCGCGGCGCGGCGGATTCTCGGCGATCGCCCCCAGCTCGAGAAGCTCCTTGCAGCCTTCGCGGACCATGGCGGAGGCGGGGGGCTGGACGAAGGGGAAGTCGTCGATGTCGCCGAGACGCCAGTCGAGCATCGAGAGGATGAGTCCGGCAAGGGACGTGCGGCGGATTTCGGGCTCCGTGTACTCGGGGCGCCGTTTCAGGTCCTCTTCCGAATAGAGCCGGATGCAGAGGCCCGGGCCGATGCGGCCGCAGCGCCCCTTGCGCTGCTCGGCGGAGGCTTGCGAGATGGTTTCGATGTGGAGGCGTTTGACGTGCGCCCGGGCGTTGTAGCGGCTGATGCGCGCCAGGCCGGAATCGATGACGCAGCGGATGCCCGGTATCGTCACGGAGGTTTCGGCGACGTTGGTCGAGACGACGATCCGCCGCCGACCGGGCACGGTCTGGAACGCGCGGCGCTGTTCGGCCGGAGGAAGGCTCGCCATCAGCGGAATGACGAGCGCGCCGTCGGGAACGCGCTCCCGCAGCACGTCGCTCGCGGCGCGAATGTCTCGCTCGCCCGGCAGGAAGACGAGCAGGTCGCCTTCGGGCTGCTCCGCGAGCGCGTCCAGCGCCGCGTCGGCGACGCTTTGGGCGAGGTCGGCGTCCTCGTCGAGTTCGCGGTGGCGGACTTCGACGGGGAACGTCCGTCCGGGGATGGTGACGACGGGGGCGCCGCCGAAGAAATCCGAGAAGCGCCGCGTTTCGAGCGTGGCGGAGGAGACGATGACCTTGAGATCGCGTCGGCGGGGCAGGATTTTCCGGAGGCAGCCGAGGATGAAGTCGATGTTGAGCGTGCGTTCGTGCGCCTCGTCCACCATGATCGTGTCGTACTGCGGCAGCATCGGGTTGTCGCGAATCTCCGCGAGCAGGATGCCGTCGGTCATGAACTTGATCTTGTTGTCCCGCGTCGTGTTGCGGGCGAAGCGGTGCTGCCAGCCGACAAGCCCTCCGAGGGGCCCCATCTCCTGGGCGACGCGTTCGGCGACGGTCACCGCGGCGATGCGGCGCGGCTGCGTGCAGGCGACGAGACCGTGGCGTCCGCGGCCCATCTGCAGGCAGATCTGTGGGATCTGGGTCGTCTTGCCCGAGCCGGTCTCCCCGCAGATGACGACGACCTGGTGGTCTCGGATCGCGGCAACGATCTCCGCCTTGTGGGCGACGATCGGCAGGACGGAGGTCGTTTCGGGCGCCTCCGCCGCATTGCGTCCGCTGTTCTCCTCCGCTTCGGTCATGCCCGCGATTATACCGGCGCGACCCCATCTCGCTCAACACTAAATCTGGGCGGTACGGTGGTTTCTTCTTGATGATCCGGGGCGCAAGCTGGTAGACTGAAACACACATTTTTCACAACGGAAACGGAACTATGACAGCCGACACCCTGCGCCAGCTCTATCTCGATTTCTTCAAGTCCAAGGGCCATGCGGTCATCTCGGGCGCGTCCCTGATGCCCGAAAACGATCCGACGGTGCTCTTCACCACCGCCGGCATGCACCCGCTCGTGCCCTACCTCATGGGCGAGCCGCATCCGGCCGGCAGGCGCCTGACCGACGTCCAGAAGTGCGTCCGCACCGGCGACATCGACGCCGTGGGCGACGCCGCCCACCTGACCTTCTTCGAGATGCTCGGCAACTGGTCGCTCGGCGACTACTTCAAGCGCGAGGCCATCACCTGGTCCCACGAGTTCCTCACGCAGAAGCTCGGCTTCGCCCCCGAGCGCCTCAACGTGACGGTGTTCGCCGGCGAAGGCGACATCCCGGCGGACGAGGAGGCGGCCGCGATCTGGCGCGAGCTGGGGAT
>JAAZAI010000372.1 GCA_012514445.1 Lentisphaerota bacterium | reverse complement strand
TCCGCATCGACCACTACCTCGGCAAGAGCACCGTCCAGAACATCCTCGTCCTGCGCTTCGCCAACATCCTCTTTCACCCCGTCTGGAACGCCGACTACATCGACCACGTCCAGATCACCGCCGCCGAGACTCTCGGCGTCGAGAACCGCGCGGGCTACTACGACAAGGCCGGCCTCGTGCGCGACATGTTCCAGAACCACCTCCTCGAACTGCTCGCGCTCACCGCCATGGAGACGCCGACCTCCTTCGACGCCGATGCCGTCCAGCAGGCCAAGCTCGACGTCATTCGCGCCATCCGCCCGTTCCCCCTCGACGACGCGGGCTCCGTCCTCGTTCGCGGCCAGTACCGCGGCTACCGCGCCGAGCGCGGCGTCGCGCCGGACTCCGCCACGGAGACGTTCGCCGCGGCCAAGCTCCTGATCGATTCGCCTCGCTGGCGCGGGGTGCCGTTCTACCTGCGCTCCGGCAAGCGCCTCGCCGCCCGCACCACCACGGTGACGCTCGCCTTCAAGCCCTCCGCAAGCCGCGTCTTCGGCCCTTCCGACCCGGACAAGCTCACCTTGCGGATCCAGCCCGACGAAGGCGTCTGCCTCCACCTCCAAGCCAAGCACCCCGGACCCAAGCTCTGCATCGGCGAGCTTCCGCTTTCGTTCCGCTACGCCGATCTCGACCCCGCCGCGGCCAAGGCCGACGGGTACGCGCGGCTGCTGCTCGACGCCATGCTCCACGACCACACGCTGTTCGTGCGCAACGACACGATCGCCGCCTCATGGGCGCTCTTCACGCCCGTGTTGGAGCATTGGCAGATCAATCCGCCTGCCTGCCCGCTCCACGACTACGAACCCGGCTCCGACGGACCCGCCGCCGCGGACGCGCTGATCGCGCGCGACGGCCGCGCCTGGGAGGGGCTGGTGATTTGAAACTTGAAATTTGAAATTTGAAACTGGGAGCTTCGCAATTCCAGTCGTTGGAGTCTCGTCAATCCTTCACCATCGCTCGCCCGACCCAACTCGCAAGACGCAATTTTCGAGTTTCCTGCCACCAAACTCGTCCACCAACACTCGCCTCCCAAGACGCCAATTTCAAGTTTCAAGTTTCAAATTTCCTGAACCCCGAACCCTCTCTTCCCCCTCCATGCCCACCATCACAAACACCCGCTCCCCCAAGCCCGGCGTCTACCCCTTCTGGTTCTGGAACGGCGTCCAGGAGGAATCCCGCATCGCCGAGCAGCTCGAGGCCATGAAGGCCGGCGGATGCCGCGGCGTCGTCCTGCACTCCCGCGAAGGCAACAGGATCCCCTACCTCTCCGAACGCTGGTTCGAACTCGTCCTCCACTCCTGCGACTGCGCCAAGCGCCTCGGCCTCACGATCTGGCTCTACGACGAGGACGGCTACCCGAGCGGCAACGCCGGCATGCAGGTGCAGAAGCTCCGCCCCGACCTGCGCCAGAAGCAGATGCTCTTCGCCTACGCCGGAACCGACCCCGACACCCCCGCCTACGCCGCCTACGACGCGACGACCTACGCGCCGCTCGATGAAACCGCCGTCCCCAGGGGCACGCCCGCCCTGCGCTTCACGCCGAACTTCATCGACCGCCACGTCGACACCTTCTCCCGCGAAGCGGCCG